>NZ_JARAVK010000133.1:0-25353 GCF_033792765.1 Streptomyces sp. PA03-6a
GTGCTGGCGCGGGTGCGGGGGACTGCCGTCGGCGGCGGGTGAGGGGGCCGGGATACACGTGCTCGTGGTGCCGCGGACCGTATGGGGCGGTCCGCGGCACCACGGGTGATGGGGGTGCCGGTCGGGTCAACCGGTCCCGGGTCAGCTGACGCTGACCCCGGTCCACGCGGCGGCGACCGCGTTGTACTCGGCGGAGCCGCTGCCGTACAGGTCCTTGGCCGCGTTCAGGGTCGCGGTGCGGGCCTTGGCGTAGTTGGTGGACGAAGTGAAGTACACCGTCAGCGCGCGGTACCAGATGGCGGCGGCCTTGGCGCGGCCGATGCCGGTGACGGTGGAGCCGTTCTTCGTCGGGCTGTTGTAGCTGACGCCGTTGATGGTCTTGGCGCCGCTGCCCTCGGAGAGCAGGTAGAAGAAGTGGTTGGCCACGCCCGACGAGTAGTGGACGTCGAGGTTCTTCACCGAGGACGACCAGTAGTCGGCGGAGGCGCCGTCCTTGGACGGCTTGTCCATGTACCGCAGCGGGCTGCCGTCGCCGTTGATGTCGATCTTCTCGCCGATGAGGTAGTCGGGGGTGTCGGAGGCGAGGTTGGCGTAGAACTCGACCATGGTGCCGAAGATGTCGGAGGTGGCCTCGTTGAGGCCGCCGGACTCGCCGGAGTACGTCAGGCCGGCCGTGGCGCTGGTGACGCCGTGGGATATCTCGTGGCCCGCGACGTCGAGGGCGGTCAGCGGGTGGGTGTTGCCCGAGCCGTCGCCGTAGGTCATGCAGAAGCAGCTGTCGTCCCAGAAGGCGTTGACGTAGTTGCTGCCGTAGTGGGCGCGCGACAGGGAGCCCTTGCCGTCGTTGCGGATGCCGGAGCGGCTGAAGGTGTTCTTGTAGAAGTCCCACGTCGCCGCCGCGCCGAACTGCGCGTCCACGGCGGCCGACTGGCGGTTGGAGGCGGCGCCGTTGCCCCAGACGTCGTCGGTGTCGGAGAAGGTTGTCCCCGTCCCGCTGGTGCGGTTGTTCAGGTCCGTGGTGTAGATGCCGCCGCGGCTCGCGTCCTTGAGCGTGTAGGTGCTGCCGGACTTCGTGGTGGTCAGCGGGACCGAGCCCACGTGGACGCCGGTGCCGCTGCCGGTCTGGATGCCCTCGTAGGCCTGGATCACGGCGCCCGTGGCGGCGTCGGTGATGACGTTCAGCGCGCTGGGGGTGCCGTCGGCCTGGGTGCCGTGGACCACGGTCCGGTACGCCAGGCGGGGCGTGCCGCTGACGGCCCAGACGACCTTCTCGGGGGCCGCGGCCCGCCCGACCGCCTTCAGCGGCTCCTCGCCCTTGACGAGCGGGGTCTTCAGCAGGCCCTTGACCGTCGCCGCGGCCTTCTCCTCGGTGGCCGCGGCCGTGACGGAGGGCGTGAGCGTGGCGGGCGCGATCCTCGCGGTGACCGCACGCGAGACGGACCGGGTGGCGCCGCTCTTGTCCTGGTGCACCACCAGGTCGCCGCCGAGCACCTCCAGGCCGGCGTAGGCGCGGTCGTAGCGCAGGTGACGGGTGCCGTCAGGGTCGACGACGACGTCCCTGACGGTCAGCTGCTCGCGGTCGCCGAGCCCGAGGCTCCCGGCGAGGCCGGCGGCCTTGCCGCGGGCGTCGGACAGGGCCTGCGCGTGGGAGGCGGCGAGGGCCGGAGCGGTGGGGGCGCTCTGGGCGTTCGCGGCGAAGGACTGGAGACCGCCGGCCAGGAGCGCCGAGGCGGCGGCAAGGGTGCCGAGTGCCAGCTTCTTGCGCAATGTGACTCCTTGGGTCCCGTCGCGTGGGGGCGACGGGCGAGGACTCCGGGCAGGTGGGCGCCCGGAGCGGTGTGGGGGACGCGCGGTGTTCCGCGCGGCAAGGAGCCTCGCACCGAACGACGGGTTAATGACAGGTGCATTTCATGCATTGGCCGGTTCGTGCGACGGCGGCCCCGGCCCATGCGGCCATCTCCCGGCCCAAAGGGTGACAACTCCGTCCCGCGAGTAGGGGAAACCCTCCCCAGGGAGGGCGGCTTTCCGGTCACGATCCGCGGCCCGGGTGGCTGAAACACCGCGGTAATACGTGTGACGGGAGCCCGGCGTATGATCACGCGCACCATGGCCCGGGTGAGGCGCGCCGTCCCGCCCCGCGAGACGCGGCTGCCCAGCATGTGACCGACGGGTAGGCTCGGGCCTGTGCCCAAGCCGCTGAGCCTGCCCTTCGACCCCATCGCCCGTGCGGACGACATCTGGACCCGGCGCTGGGGGCGCGTGCCCTCGATGGTCGCGATCACGTCGATCATGCGCGCCCAGCAGATCCTGCTCTCCCAGGTCGACTCCGTCGTCAAGCCCTACGGGCTGACCTTCGCGCGCTACGAGGCCCTGGTGCTGCTGGCCTTCAGCAAGGAGGGCGAGCTGCCGATGTCCAAGATCGGCGAACGCCTCATGGTGCACCCCACCTCGGTCACCAACACCGTCGACCGACTGGTCGCCGCCGGCTTCGTCGCCAAGCGGCCCAACCCCAACGACGGGCGCGGCACGCTCGCCTCCATCACCGTCAAGGGCCGGGAGGTGTGCGAGGCCGCCACCGAGGACCTCATGGGGATGAAGTTCGGGCTCGGCGCGTACGACGACGAGCAGTGCGCGGAGATCTTCGACCTGCTGCGGCCGCTGCGCATAGCCGCGGGGGACTTCGAGGAGTGACGCGCGCCACGGCCGGGGCCGGGGGAAGCGCCGGAATCGCACCGGTTACGCTCGTCGCCATGAAAAGCAGCGTCCTGACCCGGTACCGGGTGATGGCCTACATCACCGCCGTCATGTTGCTGGTGCTCTGCACCTGCATGGTCTTCAAGTACGGCTTCGACACCGGTGAGGGGGTGACGCTCGCCGTCTCCCAGGTCCACGGTGTGCTGTACATCATCTACCTGGTCTTCGCCTTCGACCTGGGCTCCAAGGCGAAGTGGTCGTTCGGCAAGCTGGCGTGGGTGCTGCTGTCCGGGACCATCCCCACCGCCGCGTTCTTCGTCGAGCGCAAGGTGCGCCGCGAGGTCACCCCGCTGGTGGCCCCCGCGGGTGAACCCGTCAAGGTCTGAGACCGGCCTGACCAGCGACTTCCTCCCCTCGTTCGGCGGACGGGGGGATCCGCCGTCGACAGGTACTAGGACGTCCTAGTATTTTCGCCTTGTAGGGGTCATCCTCGTGGTACGGGGACCGGCCCGGAAGGCGAGAGAGGCGGAGACACGGCATGGACGCTGCAGCCATCGAGGAGGGGCGCAGCCGCTGGCAGGCGCGCTACGACACCGCGCGCAAGCGCGAGGCCGACTTCAGCACGCTCTCCGGCGACCCGGTCGAGCCCGTGTACGGCCCGCCCGCGGGTGCCGAGGTGCCCGGCTTCGAGCGGATCGGCTGGCCCGGCGAGTACCCCTTCACGCGGGGTCTGCACGCGACCGGTTACCGGGGCCGTACGTGGACGATCCGCCAGTTCGCGGGCTTCGGCAACGCCGAGCAGACCAACGAGCGCTACAAGATGATCCTCGAGGCGGGCGGCGGCGGCCTGTCCGTCGCGTTCGACATGCCCACCCTCATGGGACGCGACTCCGACGACCCCCGCTCGCTGGGTGAGGTCGGCCACTGCGGTGTCGCCATCGACTCCGCGGCCGACATGGAGGTCCTCTTCAAGGACATCCCGCTCGGCGACGTCACCACCTCCATGACGATCTCCGGCCCCGCGGTGCCGGTCTTCTGCATGTACCTGGTGGCCGCCGAGCGCCAGGGCGTCGACCCCGCCGTGCTCAACGGCACCCTGCAGACCGACATCTTCAAGGAGTACATCGCGCAGAAGGAGTGGCTCTTCGCCCCCGAGCCGCACCTGCGCCTGATCGGCGACCTGATGGAGCACTGCGCGGCGGGCATCCCCGCGTACAAGCCGCTGTCGGTCTCCGGCTACCACATCCGCGAGGCCGGTTCCACGGCCGCGCAGGAGCTCGCCTACACCCTCGCCGACGGCTTCGGCTACGTGGAGCTGGGCCTGTCGCGCGGGCTGGACGTCGACACCTTCGCGCCGGGCCTGTCCTTCTTCTTCGACGCCCACCTGGACTTCTTCGAGGAGATCGCCAAGTTTCGCGCCGCGCGCCGGATCTGGGCCCGCTGGATGCGCGACGTGTACGGCGCGAAGACCGACAAGGCGCAGTGGCTGCGCTTCCACACCCAGACGGCCGGCGTCTCGCTGACCGCCCAGCAGCCGTACAACAACGTCGTCCGCACCGCCGTCGAGGCCCTCGCCGCGGTCCTCGGCGGCACCAACTCGCTGCACACCAACGCCCTGGACGAGACGCTGGCGCTGCCCAGCGCCCAGGCGGCGGAGATCGCGCTGCGCACGCAGCAGGTGCTGATGGAGGAGACCGGCGTCGCCAACGTGGCCGACCCGCTGGGCGGTTCCTGGTACGTCGAGGCGCTGACCGACCGCATCGAGGCGGACGCGGAGAAGATCTTCGACAAGATCAAGGAGCTCGGCGCCCGTGCCGTGCCGGACGGCAGGCACGCGGTGGGCCCGATCACCTCGGGCATCCTGCGCGGCATCGAGGACGGCTACTTCACCGGCCGGATCGCCGAGGCCGCCTTCGAGTACCAGCGCGCCCTGGAGAAGGGCGACAAGAAGGTCGTCGGCGTCAACTGCCACACCGGCTCCGTGACGGGCGACCTGGAGATCCTGCGGGTCAGCCACGAGGTCGAGCGGGAGCAGGTCCGCGTGCTCGCCGGCCGCAAGGGCGAGCGCGACGACGCGGCCGTCCGCAAGGCGCTGGAGGCGATGCTGACCGCCGCCCGGGACGGCAGCAACATGATCGGGCCGATGCTGGACGCGGTACGGGCCGAGGCCACCCTGGGCGAGATCTGCGGGGCCCTGCGCGACGAGTGGGGCAGCTACACGGAGCCCGCGCGCTTCTGACGGACGACGGGGGGCCCGGCGGGAACAGCGCGTGTTCCCACCGGGCCCCGCTGCCGTGCCCGCCGCCCCCGGTGCAAGGGGGGGGGCGGGCACGCTGCTCAGAACTGCTCGACGAAGTACGGCTGGAGGGTCATCCAGCCGTTGCCGCGGGCGCCGTAGCGGGTGCCGTTGTCGCTCTGCGCCAGCGTGTACCAGGAGTCGACGTAGTCCGGGTCGTCCGTCCACCAGTCGTCCGGGATGGCGTCCAGGACCGCGTTCACCAGCGGGATGTAGGTGCCCTGGTCGGCGATGGTCAGCAGGATCCCCGCGATGGCCTTGGCCAGGTCGCGGTAGTTGGTGCTGCCGTCGTCCTCCATCATCACGGCGTCGGCGAGGTTGTACTTGTACAGCGACCAGTTGACCAGGATCTGGTTCGGGCTGTACGTCGTCCCGTCGTTGTCCAGGTACGGCATGTCGACGGGGTCGACCCGCACGAGGCCGTCCTGGCCGAATCCCGTGACGAGGGTGTAGATCTCGGCGTCGCCCTTGACCCACGGCTCCTCGTCGTCGGAGAGCCGGACCTGGGTGATCCGCGTGGTCCAGAAGCCGGCCGCGGCCGCCGAGGCGGAGGACGGCGCCGCGGGGCGCCGGGCGGAGGAGGTCAGGCCCTGACGGCCCAGCTCCGACTGGAGGACGTCCAGGCCCGCGGCCAGTGCCTTGGAGCCGTCGATGTCGACGACGTACACCGGGTGGCTGGGAGCGCTGCGGGCGTCGAGGCGGTGGGCCCGGCCCCGGCTGTCGTAGGCGGTGACGGTGCGGACGTCCTCGTCGGAACTGGCCGCGGCCACCCACGGGGTGACGCCGGCGGCCAGCGCCCCGCGCATCGAGTCGTCCCCGAGGCGCAGCCGCAGCAGGGAACCGACGTCAGCGCCGAGGCCCTTGGCGGCGGCGATCCGCCGGTCGGCGTCGGCGAGCGCGGGCCGCAACTGCGGGCCGGCGAGCTCGGTGACGGCCACCTCGTCCGAGGCCAGCGCCGCGTGGCGGACGCGGGCGCGCCATGAGGCGTCGGAGAGGGAGCCGGCGATGGCGCGCGCCGCCTGTTCCTCCGCCACGGTGACGGCGGACGACGGGGCGTGGGCACGCGGGGTGGCGGACGCGGGGAGCGCGGTGGCGCTCTGTGCGGCCGTCAGGGCGATCAGCGAGGCGGCGACGGTGGCGACGACGCCGCGCCGACCGGGGTGAGGGTGTCTCACGTGGATCGATCCTCCTGGGGGCGAGCGATCAATGGGCGCGCTGACAGGGTGGAACGAGGGAACGCCGAGCAACGGCCATGCCTGGCCGCCGGGTTGTCTATGCGAGTAGATGACCCGCCGGTAATCATGACGATGACATGCCACGCGGGCAAGAGGTGTCGCGGCTCCATCGAGCAAAGGGAAGCCGAACTCCCGGCGACGGCTACGCCGTTGACGCCGCCGCGAGCCCGCCCAGCAGGACGGTGGTGAAGCGGGCCGCCCAGTCGGCGTCCACCGGTTCGCAGCTGACGAGCGCGCGGTGCACCACGGCACCCGCGATCACGTCGAAGATCAGGTCGATCTGCGGCGCGGGGTCGCCGTCGTCCGGCGGGATCTCCCCGCGCTCCTGGGCGCGCCGGCGGCCCTCGATGACCAGGCGCTTCTGCCGGTCGACGATCGCCTCCCGGATCCGCTGCCGCAGTGCCTCGTCGTGGGTGGCCTCGGCGACCACCGCCATGAGCGCGGTCTTGGTGGCGGGCTGCTCCAGCAGGGCCGCGAACTGCAGGACCACGCCCTCCACGTCGGCCCGCAGGCTGCCGCGGTCGGGCAGTTCGAGCTCGTCGAAGAGCGCGGCGACCGCGTCCACGGCGAGCTCGTTCTTGTTCGCCCAGCGCCGGTAGAGGGTGGTCTTGGCGACCCTCGCGCGGGCCGCGACGTCGCCCATGGTGAGCTTGCCCCAGCCGAGCTCGACCAGGGCCTGCCGCGCGGCGTCCAGGATCGCCCGGTCGGCCTCCGCACTGCGGGGGCGTCCGGTCCTTCTGCCTGTTTCACGCGCGCACATGGCTGGGAACCCTATCCCCGTTGCGTAGGGTGCGGCCGTACAGTTACGCTACGGGTCGTATCGAAAGGGTGGCGGCCGCCGCGCGGGAAGGGACCTCGCGCCGGACAGCGCGTCACCGTCGCGCGCCGCAGGTGGCGCTTTCGGGGGGCGATTCCCCGGGAACCGCGACGAGGGGGGAGGATTGGTCTCATGCAGCCACGGAACATGTCCATGAGCGGCGTGGTCGACCTCGCCGCGGTGAAGGCGGCCGGAGAGGCCAAGGCGAAGGCCGAACAGGCCCGCGCGGAAGCCGCCCGCAACGGGGGAGAGCCCGCCGCCCCCGCCCTGGTGACCGAGGTCACCGAGGCCACCTTCGAGAGCGATGTCCTGCAGCGTTCCACCGAGGTCCCGGTCGTCGTACACTTCTGGACCGACCGCGCGGACGCGAGTGTGCAGTTGCAGGACACGCTGGAGTACCTCGCCGGCTCCTACGCGGGCCGGATCGTCGTCGCGAAGATCGACGTGTACGCGAACCAGCTGCTGGTGCAGCAGTTCGGCGTGCAGGGCATCCCCGCGGTGTTCGCGGTGCTGGCCGGCCAGGCCATGCCGCTCTTCCAGGGCGCCGCACCCGAGGACCAGATCCGCGAGGTGCTGGACCAGCTGGTCGCCGTGGCCGAGCAGCGCTTCGGCATCACGGGCGTACCGGTCGAGGAGGGCGCCGAGGCGCCGGTCGCCGAGGAGCGGCCGCCCACCCCGCAGGAGCTCGCGCTGTCCGCGGCGCACGACGCGCTGGACCAGGGCGACCTCGGTGGCGCGATCCAGGCGTACCGCAACGTGCTCGCGGACGAGCCGGCCAACACCGAGGCGAAGCTGGGCCTGGCGCAGGCCGAGTTGCTGCAGCGGGTGCAGGGCGTCGACGCGCAGGCCGCCCGCAAGGCCGCGGCGGACGCCCCGGCGGACGTGGCGGCGCAGATCGCCGTGGCCGATCTGGACCTGGTCGGCGGCCATGTCGAGGACGCCTTCGGACGGCTGGTGGACACCGTGCGGCGCACCGCGGGCGAGGACCGCGACACCGTGCGGCTGCGGCTGCTGGAGCTGTTCGAGGTGATCGGGTCCGACGACCCCCGGGTGACGGCCGCGCGTGCGGCGCTGGCACGGGTGCTGTTCTGACCTGATCACGTAAGGTGGCCGTGCCTCGAAAGCCATTTCGAGCCTCGATCAAGACCGGCCGCGCTTTACCAAATCTTGATGAAGCGCGGCCGCTGTTACTTCCGGTAA
This sequence comes from Streptomyces sp. PA03-6a, assembly GCF_033792765.1. NCBI lineage: Bacteria > Bacillati > Actinomycetota > Actinomycetes > Kitasatosporales > Streptomycetaceae > Streptomyces > Streptomyces sp. PA03-6a. Next base: position 8,243 of record NZ_JARAVK010000133.1, read on the forward strand.
GAGAGTGACGGGACTCTGTCCGGATCCATCACACGATGGGTGATTTTCACACCCCCACCGCAACTACGCAGCGTAGCGGTTATGGTCTAGACCATATCTCCTGGGTTATCGCACCGTTACCCGCTAGTAACGACGCCCCTTGTGCAGCGGCGCCGAATGGACCACGATCGGCCAAGCCCGGTCCGTCGCCGAGCAGTCGGCACCCAGCCGTCCGATCGCCGAACGGGTCCCCACCGGGCCGGGACGCCGATGCTGTGCCAGCAGCGGACGCGGACCGCGGACAGGGGGGTCTCTGCCGTCCGGCGGGGCCTGTCCAGCAGGTTGCGCGAGAGCGTGGCCGTGTGGTTGTCGCTCGGGGGTGATCGCCGATTTTTCGGACAGCGTCGTCCGCTCTTTCCCGCGTGACGGCCGTCGATACGGCGCTCTCCTTCCCGAGGACGTAGCACTTCTCCCATCCCGCCGCAATCCCCACGATTCCGGCCGGAGATGTACGTCCGAGAAGGAGGAAAGTCATGGAGTCGCTCATCCGCGGCGGTACCAGATGGAAGCGGTTCGCCGTCGTCATGGTGCCGAGCGTCGCGGCCACCGCGGCGATAGGCGTGGCCCTGGGTCAGGGCGCGCTCGCCGCGTCGTTCAGCGTTTCGGGCCAGCAGTTCAAGGTCGCCGCCCAGGACCTGGACGGTGACGGCTTCGTCCAGTACGGAGCCATCGACGTCCAGCACGGCGGCAAGCCGATCCCGGTCGCGGTCTCCGCGTTCGACAGCGCCACGATCACCGGGCTGTGCCAGTCCGTGGTCGTGCCGACGCCGATCGGCGACGTCACGCTGAAGCTCGGTGCCGGCAACGACGGCAAGAAGGTCGAGGCGAAGAACCTCTACATCGACCTCGACCAGCTCGACGCCGATGCGGAGTTCACCGACATCAACATCGGTGTCGCCGCCGGTGACACCCAGCAGGGCCCCGGCATCAAGGCCGGTGACAAGACCGACCCCGGTTCCTTCGCCCAGGAGGCCCGGAAGGCGCACCTCACCGGTGTGACCCAGACCGCGTGGGCGACCAGCGCGGGCACCTTCAAGCTCAGCGGGCTGAGCATGTCGGTGAAGGTCGGTTCCGGCAAGAAGTACGAGTGCTTCTAGCCTGACCAGAGGGGGTGGGGGGCACGGGATGCCCCTCACCTTCCTCACCCCTGACTCTTTCTAGAAACGCCAGTCCCAGGGAGCTGTTTTCCATGAGCGCCGAGACACACGGACTGAGGGGCCGGTTCGGCTATTGGCGGTTCCGCTTCCGCGTATGGCGCGGACAGCGGCCGTTCTGGGCGGGCCTGCTGACACTGCTGGCCGGACTGCCCATCGCGTACTTCCCGTACGCCCATCTCTCGCTCGGCGCGCTGAGCCTGACCATGGCCACCACGGCCGGGTCCGGTTCGCTGATCATCGGCGTGCTGCTGGTCGTACTCGGCCTGACCATGTGGTTCCAGTCGGCGGTGCGGGTCTTCTCGGGCGTCGCGTCGATCCTGCTGGCGCTGGTGTCGCTGGTGGTCTCCAACTTCGGCGGCTTCCTGATCGGCTTCCTGCTGGGCCTCATCGGCGGTGCCCTCGCCGTCTCGTGGGCCCCGGGCGTACCGCCCGCCGACGGCGGCGCGGACCCGGCCGAACTGCCCGGCAGCGGCAAGGGTGACGACGGTGACGCCGGCTACGTGCCGCCGCCCGGTTCCCCCTACGCGGCGGCCTACGGCGAGTACCCGGCCCACCCGGCCGCCGACCAGGCAGGGACCGCCCCGCAGCACCCGGCGGACGGCGCCGAGACCGTAGACGCGAACGGGAGGCACAGTGCGGGGTGATGAGGTCCAGCCCGCTTCCGGGGTCGCCGCCGGCAGCGGCACCCGTGAGAGAACGGGGCCGCGGCACGCGGCACCGAGGAAGTCGCTGCTGACCAAGCTGCAGATGCCCGCGGGCAAGGCGATAGCCCTGGCCGCGATGCCGACGGCGGTCCTGATGGGCATGGGACTGACGCCGAGGCTGGCCTCTGCCGACGAACTGCCGAAGAACCCGTTCTCGGGCACGAAGTGCATCGAGCAGCCCGACGAGCCGGCGGAGTCCGCGACGCCGAGCGCCACCCCGTCGAGCGGCGGCACCAAGACCCCGACCCCGGATCCGTCCGGGAGCCCGTCGAGCGACCCGTCGGGTTCCCCCGGTTCCGGTGACGAGGGCGGCAAGGGCGACGAGAGCGGCGGCGGTTCGTCCGGCGGCACGGGGACGACGGCGCCCACCCCGTCGGCCTCGCCCTCGGCGGCCCAGCAGAACAACCCGCTGGACCCGCTGGGCGTCGGTGACGCCCTGGGCGACCTGCTGGGGCTCAACAAGAAGAGCGAGGGGTCCGCCACGGCGACCCCCTCGGCGACCTCGACGCCCGCCCCGGGCGCGACCTCGGCCGCTCCCAAGCCGAGCGCCTCCACGGGCACGGTGAGGACGAAGGCCGAGGACACCACCGACACGCTGAAGAAGACCGTGTCGGAGGCCGTCGAGAAGCTCTCGGAGACGACCGGGAAGGCGACGCAGACCCCGGATCCCTCGCAGAGCTCCCCGGCCGTGTCGGCGGACGGCAAGACCCCGTTCCCGTGCCCGACCCACGACGCGCAGGCCCTGGCGGACGCCGCCTACCAGGAGACGCAGTCGCTGCTGCCCGACGACCCTTGGGTCCTGCGCAGCAGCCTGCTGACCCTGACCGGGCTCGACTACAAGGGCATCGTCGAGGTCAAGACCTGGAGCGGGAAGGTCAAGAAGGTCCTGAAGTTCACCGCCACCGGCGTGGACATCAAGGACCTGCAGCAGGAGGTCGTGGGGCCGAACGGCACCGTCGGGCACGTGGACGCCCGCAAGGGCAGCACCTCGACGATCCGCAACGGCACGGTGACGATGTACACCGAGTCGCTGAAGGGCAACCTCTTCGGGCTCATCCCGATCGAGTTCACCCCGGACACCCCGCCCCCGATCAACGTGCCGGCCGCCTTCTTCACCAACGTCACGGTCAAGCAGGCCGGCCAGTTCGGCGGCACGCTGAAGGTCCCCGGCATGCACGTGTACAACACCGCGGACTGAGCCCGGCCGCACAGGACCCCTCCGGGAGCCGCACGAGGAAACGGCGGAGGGCGCCGTCCCCGCAAGGGGAGGTGCCCTCCGCCGTTCCCGTGTTCCGGGCGGCCCGGCGGCCGGTCAGACCGCGCGGTGGCCGAGGTGGTGGACCCGCACCAGGTTGGTGGTGCCGGGGACGCCGGGAGGGGAGCCGGCCGTGATGATCACGGTGTCGCCCTCGGCGTAGTCGCTGAGCTTCAGCATCTCCTGGTTGACGATCTCGACCATCTCGTCGGTGGTGTTCACGTGCGGGACGACGGTGGTCTGCACGCCCCAGGTGAGCGCCAGCATGTTGCGGGTCGACTCGTCGGTCGTGTACGCCACCACCGTCTGCGGCACGCGGTAGCGGGCCAGCCGACGGGCGGTGTCGCCGGACTTGGTGAACGCGACCAGGGTCTTGGCGTCCAGGTAGTCCGCGAGCTCGGCGGCGGCGCGGGCGACGGCGCCGCCCTGGGTGCGCGGCTTGCGGCCGTTGAGCGGCCACAGGCCCTGCTTGAGCAGTTCGACCTCGGCCGCCTCGATGATCCGCGACATCGTCTTCACGGTCTCGATCGGGTACTTGCCGACGCTGGACTCGGCGGACAGCATGACCGCGTCCGTACCGTCCAGGATCGCGTTGGCGACGTCGGAGGCCTCGGCGCGGGTCGGACGGGAGTTGGTGATCATCGACTCCATCATCTGGGTCGCGACGATCACCGGCTTGGCGTTGCGGCGGCAGAGCTCGATCAGCCGCTTCTGCACCATCGGGACCTTCTCCAGCGGGTACTCCACCGCCAGGTCGCCACGGGCCACCATGACGCCGTCGAAGGCCGCGACGACGTCCTCCATGTTGTCGACCGCCTGCGGCTTCTCGACCTTGGCGATGACCGGCACGCGGCGGCCGACCTCGTCCATGACGCGGTGGACGTCGCGGACGTCCTTGGCGTCGCGGACGAAGGAGAGCGCCACCATGTCGACGCCCATGTGCAGGGCGAAGCGCAGGTCCTCGATGTCCTTCTCGGACAGGGCGGGCACGTTGACCGCGGCGCCGGGCAGGTTGATGCCCTTGTGGTCGGAGATGACGCCGCCCTCGACGACCAGGCAGCGGACCCGCGGGCCGTCGACGTCGATCACGCGCAGCGCGACGTTGCCGTCGTTGATCAGGACGGGGTCGCCGGCGCGCACGTCGGCGGGCAGGCCCTTGTAGGTGGTGCCGCAGATGGTCCTGTCACCGGGCACGTCCTCGGTGGTGATGACGAACTCGTCACCGGCGACCAGCTCCACGGGACCGTCCGCGAAGGTCTCCAGGCGGATCTTGGGCCCCTGGAGGTCGGCCAGCACGCCGATGGCACGTCCGGTCTCCACGGAGACCTTGCGCACCCGCTGGTAGCGCTCCTCGTGCTCGGCGTGGCTGCCGTGGCTGAAGTTGAAGCGGGCCACGTTCATACCGGCCTCGGCCAGCGTCTTCAGCTGGTCGTAGGAGTCGACGGCGGGACCCAGGGTGCAGACGATTTTCGCTCGGCGCATGAGGACGATCCTATCGGGTTTGTTCCGCTCCGGAATTTTCCCGTGCGGGGGAGGCATGGACGGTGCGGACGGCGGCCATAGAGTAGAGCCTCCGGGTGGCCGCAACGAGTCACCGGCCGGTGACCAGCGCGTACGTCTGCTGTGCGATCTCCAGTTCCTCGTCGGTGGGGACGACCGCCACCGCCACCCGGCTGCCCGCGGCCGACACCACGCGGGCGGCACTGCCGCGCACCGCGTTGCGCACCGCGTCGAGCTCGACGCCCAGGCCCTCCAGGCCGGCCATGGCGGCGGCCCGGACCGCCGCGGAGTTCTCGCCGACGCCCGCCGTGAAGGCGATCGCGTCGACCCGCCCCAGCACGGCGGTGTAGGCGCCCACGTACTTGCGCAGCCGGTGGACGTAGACGTCGAAGGCGAGCTGGGCCGCCGCGTCGCCCTCGGCCATCCGGCGGGCGATCTCCCGCATGTCGTTGTCGCCGCACAGGCCCAGCAGGCCGGAGCGCTTGTTGAGCAGGTCGTCGATCTCCGCCACCGCCATCCCGCCCACGCGGGCCAGGTGGAAGACCACGGCCGGGTCCAGGTCCCCCGAACGGGTGCCCATCACCAGGCCCTCCAGCGGGGTGAGTCCCATCGAGGTCTCCACGCACTGCCCGCCGCGCACGGCCGAGGCGGAGGCCCCGTTGCCCAGGTGCAGGACGATGACGTTGACCTCGGCCGGGTCCCTGCCCAGCAGCCGCGCCGTCGCGCGGGAGACGTACGCGTGCGAGGTGCCGTGGAAGCCGTAGCGGCGCACCTGGTGGGCGTCGGCGGTCTCCCGGTCGACCGCGTAGCGGTAGGCGTGCTCGGGGATCGTGGAGTGGAAGGCGGTGTCGAAGACGGCCACCTGCGGCAGGTCCGGGCGCAGGTCGCGGGCGACCCGGATGCCGGTGACGTTCGCCGGGTTGTGCAGCGGGGCCAGCGGCACCAGGTCCTCGACGGCGGCGAGCACCTCGTCGTCGATCAGCGTCGGCTCGGTGAAGCGCGTGCCGCCGTGCACGACCCGGTGGCCCACCGCGGCCAGTTCGGGGGAGTCCAGGCCGAGGCCGCGGGCGGCGAGCTCCTCCGCGACCGTCTTCAGCGCCTCGGCGTGGTCCGCGACCCCGCCCGGCTCGCCGATCCGCTCGACGATCCCGGCCGCCGGCCGGCTGCCATCGGCCATGTCCAGCAGCTGGTACTTCACCGACGAGGAGCCGGAGTTGAGGACGAGGACGCGGGTTGCGGTCACGGTGCCTTCCCTGTGGTGGCCGGTCACCGGTCGCCCTGCGCCTGGATGGCCGTGATGGCGACGGTGTTGACGATGTCCTGGACCAGCGCGCCGCGCGACAGGTCGTTGACGGGCTTGCGCAGGCCCTGCAGCACCGGGCCGACCGCCACCGCGCCCGCCGAACGCTGCACCGCCTTGTAGGTGTTGTTGCCGGTGTTGAGGTCCGGGAAGATCAGCACGGTGGCGCTGCCGGCGACCTTCGAGTCCGGCAGCTTGGTGGCCGCGACCTTGGCGTCGACCGCCGCGTCGTACTGGATGGGCCCCTCCACCAGCAGCTCCGGGCGCCGCTGCCGGACCAGTTCGGTGGCCCGGCGCACCTTGTCCACGTCGGCGCCCGAGCCGGAGGTGCCGGTGGAGTACGAGAGCATCGCCACCCGCGGCTCGACCCCGAACTGCGCGGCGGTCTCGGCGGACTGGATCGCGATGTCGGCCAGCTGCTCCGCGTCCGGGTCCGGGTTGACCGCGCAGTCGCCGTACACCAGCACCCGGTCGGCCAGGCACATGAAGAAGACCGAGCTGACGATGGCCGCGCCCGGAGCGGTCTTGATGACCTCGAAGGCGGGGCGGATCGTCGCCGCCGTGGAGTGGACGGCACCGGAGACCATGCCGTCGGCGAGGCCCTGCTCCACCATCAGCGTCCCGAAGTAGGAGACGTCGGCCACGACGTCGTACGCCAGCTCGTAGCTGACGCCCCGGTGGGCGCGGAGCCTGGCGTAGAGCTCCGCGAAGTTCTCGCGCAGCGGCGAGGTCTGGGGGTCGGTCAGGGTGCAGCCGGGCACGTCGACGTTGACGCCGAGCTCTCCCGCCCGCTTGCGGATGGCGTCCTCGTCGCCGAGCAGGACGATGTCGCAGACGTCCCGGCGCAGCAGGACCTCGGCCGCGTGCAGGATGCGCTCCTCGGTGCCCTCGGGGAGGACCACCCGGCGGCGCCCGGTACGGGCCCGCTCGATCAGCTCGTGCTCGAACATCATCGGGGTGACGCGCTCGCCGCGGACCACCGACAGCCGCTCGGTCAGCTCGGGACCGTCCACGTGCTTCTCGAAGAGCCCGAGCGCCGTCTCCGCCTTGCGCGGGGTGGCCGCGCCCAGCCGCGCCTCCAGGGCGAAGAGCTCGGCGGCGGTCGGGAAGCTGCCGGTGGGCACCGACATGACCGGTGTGCCGGGGGCCAGCCGGGCCGCCAGGGCCATGATCTCCGGGCCGGGCACCTCGTCCAGGGTGAGCAGGATGCCGGCGATGGGCGGGGAGCCGGCGGAGTGCGCGGCCAGCGAGCCGATGATCAGGTCCGCCCGGTCGCCCGGAGTGATCACCATGCAGCCGGGGGTCAGCGCGCGGATGAAGGTCGGCAGCATCGCGCCGCCGAAGACGAAGCCCATCACGTCCCGGGACAGTCCGCCGTGGTCACCGAGGAGCACCTCGGCGTCGAGCGCCTCGACGACCTGGGCGACCGTGGGGGCCGACAGCGCCGGCTCGTCGGGCAGCACGTACGCGGGCACCGGGAGCCTGCGGCGCAGCCGCGACGCGGCCTCCTCCAGCACCTCCGGCGGCACCCGGTTGGCGATCATGGCGACGATGTCGCAGCCCAGGCCGGTGTAGGACAGGTGAGCGTTGCGGACCTCGTCCACGACCGCGTCGGCGGTCTGCTCGCGGCCGCCGACCACCGGGATCACCGAGGCGCCGAACTCGTTCGCCAGCCGGGCGTTGATGCCGAGCTCGCCCGGGAGGTTGGTCTCGTGGAAGTCCGAGCCGAGGACGAGCACGGTGGGGAACTCGGTGGCCACCAGGTGGTAGCGGTCCACCAGGCGGGCGATGAGCGCGTCCCGGCCCTGCTCGGCCTGGAGCGCGGCCGCCTCCTCGTAGGTCAGGCCGTGGGCGGTCGCCGGGTCCTGGGTGAGCCGGTAGCGGCTGCGCAACAGCTCGAACATCCGGTCGGGCGTGTCGTGGACCAGCGGCCGGAACACCCCGACGCGGTCCACCTGCCGGGTCAGCAGCTCCATCACGCCCAGCTCGACGACCTGGCGGCCGTCCCCCCTGCCGATACCGGTTACGTACACGCTGCGCGTCACGCGCTCTCTCCGTTCCTGCCCGGCGTGATCCACCCAGTCGGGTGGCGGATATCTGTTGACATTACCGTTCGGTGTGCGTATGACGCGCGGCGGGTGCGGTGCGGACCTACGATGCGAAAAGGCGACCGTACACGCGACCGGAGGGAGCGTGGAGCGCCATGCGCATCGGAGTCCTCACCGCCGGCGGCGACTGCCCCGGACTCAACGCCGTGATCCGCTCGGTGACCCACCGCGCGCTGACCTACCACGGCGACGAGGTCATCGGCTTCGAGGACGGCTTCAAGGGCCTGCTGGAGGGCCGCTACCGTCCGCTCGACCTCAACTCCGTCAGCGGCATCCTCGCCCGGGGCGGCACCATCCTCGGTTCCTCCCGCCTGGAACGCGCCCGCCTCCACGAGGCCGCCGACAACTGGCGCACCGTGTGCTCCGGCTACGGACTGGACGTCCTCATCCCCATCGGCGGCGAGGGTACGCTCACCGCGGCCCGGCTGCTCGCCGAGGCGGGCATGCCGGTGGTCGGCGTCCCCAAGACCATCGACAACGACATCTCCGCCACCGACCGCACCTTCGGCTTCGACACCGCCGTCACCGTCGCCACCGAGGCCATCGACCGGCTCAAGACCACCGCCGAGTCCCACCAGCGCGTCATGGTCGTCGAGGTCATGGGCCGGCACGCCGGCTGGATCGCCCTGGAGTCCGGCATGGCCGGCGGCGCGCACGGCATCTGCCTCCCGGAACGGCCCTTCGACCCCGCCGACCTCGTCGCCATGGTGGAGGAGCGCTTCGCCCGCGGCAAGAAGTTCGCCGTCGTCTGCGTCGCCGAGGGCGCCCACCCCGCCGAGGGCACCATGCCGTACGCCCACGGCGAGATCGACGCCTACGGCCACGAGCGCTTCGCCGGCATCGGCGCCCGGCTCGCCGCCGAGCTCGAGCAGCGCATGGGCAAGGAGGCCCGGCCCGTCATCCTCGGCCACGTCCAGCGCGGCGGCGTCCCCACCGCCTACGACCGCGTCCTGGCCACCCGCTTCGGCTGGCACGCCGTGGAGGCCGCGCACAAGGGGGCCTTCGGCTGCATGACGGCGCTGCGCGGCACCGCGGTGGAACTGGTGCCGCTCGCCGACGCGGTGATGGTGCTCAAGCGGGTGCCCGAGGACCGCATGCAGGAGGCGGAGTCGGTCTTCTGACGCCCTGTCACGAACGGCGCTGCGGGGCCCAGCGGTAGGTGAGCTCCGGCCTGCCGACCTGGCCGTACTGCGGGGCGCGGACCGCGCGGCCGGTCTCCACCAGGTGCTCAAGGTAGCGGCGGGCCGTGATCCGGGAGACGCCCACGGCCTGGGCCGCCGCGTTCGCCGACAGGCCCTCCGCCGCCTCGCGCAGCGCCGCCGTCACCGCCTCCAGGGTGGGGCCGCTGAGGCCCTTGGGGAGCACCGAGCCCTCCGGGCTGCGCAGCGCCGCCAGGGCGCGGTCCACCTCGTCCTGGCCGGAGGCCTCGCCGCCGGCCAGCTCGTCGCGGTAGCGCGCCCAGCGCTCCAGCCGGTCGCGCAGGGTGGGGAAGGTGAAGGGCTTCAGCAGGTACTGCACCACCCCGACCGAGACGGCCTGCCGCACCACGCCCAGGTCGCGGGCCGAGGTCACCGCCACCACGTCGGCGGTGTGCCCGGCCGCCCGCAGCGTGCGCACCACCTGCAGCCCGTGCCCGTCGGGCAGGTTGAGGTCCAGCAGGATCAGGTCCACCTGGTGCCGTTCGAGCGCGCGCAGCGCCGCGCCCCCGGAGTGGGCCACCGCGGCCACCGTGAACCCCGGCAGCCGCTCGACGTACAGCCGGTGGGCGTCGGCCGCCACCGGGTCGTCCTCGACGACCAGCACCTTGATCATGTCCGCACCTCCCCGCGCAGCGGCAACCGTACGGTGAAGGAGGCGCCGCCGCCCACCGCCCGCTCCAGGGCGACGGTGCCGCCCGCGCGCCGGGCGGTCTGCTCGACGAGCGCGAGCCCGAGGCCGTGCCCGTGGCTCTTGGTCGTCCAGCCGCGGCGGAAGACCTCGCGCACCACGGCCGGGTCCACCCCGCGCCCGCTGTCGGTGACCCGCAGCAGCAACTCGCCGTCGTCGGTGCGTGCGGTGACCTCGACGTGCGGGCGCGCCGTCGTCTGCGCGGCGCCCTCGATGGCGGCGTCCAGGGCGTTGTCGATCAGATTGCCCAGGAGGGTGACGAGGTCCCGGGAGGTGAGTGAGGCGGGCAGCACCCCGTCGTCGATGCGGCTGTCCTCGGTGACCGTCAGTTCCACACCGCGCTCGTTCGCCTCGGCGGCCTTGCCCAGCAGCAGTGCGGCCAGCACCGGTTCCGCCACCGCCGCGACGACGCGGTCGGTCAGTGCCTGGGCCAGCTGCAGTTCGGCGGTGGCGAACTCCACCGCGTCCTGGGTGCGGCCCAGTTCGATGAGGGAGACGACCGCGTGCAGCCGGTTGGAGGCCTCGTGCGCCTGCGAGCGCAGCGCTTCGGCGAAACCGCGTACGGAGTCCAGTTCGCCGGTGAGCGACTGCAGGTCGGTGTGGTCCCGCAGGGTCACCACGGTGCCCCGGCGCTCCCCGCCGCGCACCGGCGAGGTGTTGACCACCACCACCCGCTCCGCGGTCAGGTGCACCTCGTCCACCCGCGGCTCGGCCGCCAGCAGCGCGCCGGTCAGCGAGGCGGGCAGCCCGAGGTCGGCGACGTAGGAGCCCACCACGTCCCCCGGCAGGCCCAGCAGTTCGCGGGCGGCGTCGTTGCACAGGGCGACCCTGCGGTCGGCGTCCATGAGGATCAGGCCCTCGCGCACCGCGTGCAGCGTCGCCTGGTGGTAGTCGTACATGCGGCTCAGCTCGTCCGCGGCCATGCCGTGCGTGTGGCGGCGCAGCCGGGCGTTGGCGAAGTAGGTGCCCAGGCCCCCGACCGCCAGGGCCGCCGCGGCGATCCCGATCAGCACCGCCAGCTGGTCCCGCACCTGGTCGGTGATGGCCTCGACCGTGATGCCGACGCTGACCAGCCCGACGATCCGGCCGTCGTCCCGGACGGGGGTGACGACGCGCACCGACGCGCCCAGCGTGCCGGTGTACGTCTCCGTGAAGGTGCCGCCCTGCTGGGCGCGCTCTATGTGCCCGAGGAAGGGGCGGCCTATCTGGTCGGTGTCGGGGTGCGTCCAGCGGATGCCGGCCGGGCTCATGATGGTGATGAAGGACACGCCGGTGTCCAGGCGGACCTGCTCCGCGTAGGGCTGGAGCGCGGCGGTGGGGTCTTCGCCGCGGATCGCGGCCGCGACCGAGGGGGCGTCGGCCACCGCCCGCGCGGCCGCGGTGACCCGGTCCCGCGCGGCGTCCTCCGCGCGGCCGGCGGCGTTGACGTAGACGAGCACCGCGATGCCCGCGACCACCATGGCCACGATGACCACCTGCATCGCGAACAACTGGCCCGCCAGGCTGCGCGCACGGCGGCGCGGCCGGGGGCGGTGGAGGGGGCTCGGGAGCGGCATGCCCACCAGTGTGCACAGGTCCCGCGAACACAATGAACGCAAACGTGACCTGGCTCACTGCCCGGGCGCATAGTCACCGGGACCTATCCAATCGCGGGCGTCCCGGGACGACGTCCGGGTGGACCGAGGAGACGAAGGTGTCAGTGCCGGTACAGAGCCGTACCCAGGGTCGCAGGGACCGTACCCATTTCCTGTACATCGCGGTGGTCGTCGCCGCGATCGCCGGCGCCGTGCTCGGGATGGTCGCGCCCGATGCGGCCATCGAGCTGAAGCCCATAGGCACCGGGTTCGTGAACCTCATCAAGATGATGATCTCGCCGATCATCTTCTGCACGATCGTGCTCGGCGTGGGCTCGGTCCGCCAGGCCGCCAAGGTCGGCAGGGTCGGCGGCCTCGCCCTCGGCTACTTCGTGGTGATGTCCTTCGTCGCCCTGGCCATCGGCCTGGTGGTCGGCAACATCCTCCAGCCCGGCGACGGGCTGCACCTGACCGACGCGCTCAAGGACGCGGGCCAGGCACAGGCCAAGGACGCCCCGGCCGAGACCCTGCCGGACTTCCTGCTCAGCATCATCCCGGTCACCCTGGTCTCCGCCTTCACCGAGGGCCAGGTGCTGCAGACCCTCCTGGTCGCCCTGCTGGTCGGCTTCGGCCTGCAGGCCCTGGGGACGGCGGGCGAGCCGATCCTGCGCGGCGTCGGCCACATCCAGAAGCTGGTCTTCCGCGTCCTGTCCATGATCATGTGGGCGGCCCCGATCGGCGCCTTCGGCGCGATCGCGGCGGTCGTCGGCTCGGCGGGCGTGGACGCCCTCAAGGCGCTCGCCACGATCATGCTCGGCTTCTACGTCACCTGCCTGATCTTCGTCGTGGTCGTGCTCGGCCTGATGCTCCGCTTCTTCGCCGGGGTCAACCTCTTCCAGCTGCTGAAGTACCTCGGCCGGGAGTTCCTGCTGATCGTCTCCACCTCGTCCTCGGAGTCGGCGCTGCCCCGCCTGATCGCCAAGATGGAGCACCTGGGCGTCAGCCGCCCGGTCGTCGGCATCACCGTGCCGACCGGCTACTCCTTCAACCTCGACGGCACCATGATCTACCTGACCATGGCCTCGCTGTTCATCGCCGACTCGATGGGCCAGCCGCTCGCCATCGGCCAGCAGATCACCCTGCTGCTCTTCATGATGGTCGCCTCCAAGGGCGCCGCCGGCGTCACCGGCGCGGGCCTGGCGACCCTCGCCGGAGCGCTCCAGTCGCACAAGCCGGCCCTGGTCGACGGCGTCGGCCTCATCGTCGGCATCGACCGCTTCATGAGCGAGGCCCGCGCCGTCACCAACTTCGCGGGCAACGCCGTCGCCACGGTGCTGATCGGCACGTGGACCAAGGAGTTCGACCGTGAGCAGGCCCAGCGCGTGTTCGCGGGTGAGCTGCCCTTCGACGAGACCACGCTCGTCGACGACGGCCACGGCACGGCCCCCGAGCCCGCCGCCCCCGTGGACACCGGCAAGGAGCCGGTGACGACGGCCTGACCGGCCGTCACCCCTGAACGGTCCCGCCGGGCGGATCCCCCCTCCGCCCGGCGGGACCCGTTGTGGTGTGCGGGGCGGGGGAGTTCACCCGATCGGTCCAGGGTGCGGCGCGAGTTCCACGAGGTGCGCCGGGGCGCGTCGGTGCAGGTCAGCGCGCGGGTGTGCGGGACTCGTGCGCGGGGCGCCGGGCATGCGGCGCGATGCGCCGGGAGGCGTGACGAGGGGATGTGTGGGGAGCGGCGCACGAACCGCTTCAGAAAGTTCGTCTCGGTTCGTGGATATGGCCAATTCCCGTTCCCTGTAAGGGAGATAATCACACGGCCCGGCGTTGGGGGGTGGGGAGTGCGCGAGTCCGTCGTCTGCTGCATTTGGCGTAAACCGCACACTTGCGGACGGCTCGCTCGTTAGGAGTGCTGCGTCGCCTTTCAAGGTCTGGGATGCAGTGAGATGATTCTACTCAATTCCGGACAAATGGTGTGCGCGCCAACGCACCTTACCGAACGAGGACCCCGCTATGACTGCCACCCCCACCGTGAACGCCGGCCACGACGCTCCGACCCGGCGCTCGCAGGCGCGGCGGAGGATCCCGCTGGCCGAGCTGGCCTCCCGCGGCAGCTCCGTGGCCTCCCCGGCCCTTGACCGCGTGATGCCCGCCGCCGCCTCCGCCGGGAACGTCCCGGTCGCGGCCTTCCAGTCGTTCAGCAGCAAGTAGGCCCGGCCGACTCGGGGGTCCGGGCCGCAGTCATGGAGACATCGGCACCGGCCAGAGCGCTGTCACAATTCGTGCTGAAACTGCACAGCCGGTGCGATTTGGCGTGCGATCACTGCTACGTCTACGAGCACGCCGACACCAGCTGGAAAACGCGTGTCCGGGCCACCCCCGACGAGGTGTTCGAACGGGTGGCCGCACGGATCGCCGAGCATGCCGCGGCGCACCGTCTCGCGGCCGTCCAGGTGGTGTTCCACGGGGGAGAACCCCTGCTGGCAGGCCCGGCCCGGATCCGGCGGGCGGCCGAGGCGCTGCGCCGGGCGCTCGACGGCGTGTGCGCCCTGGAGCTCGGCATCCAGACCAACGCCGTCCTCCTGGACGAACGGTTCTGCGACGTCTTCGACGAGTTCGGCATCTCGGTCGGCGTCTCCCTGGACGGCGGCCGGGCCGAGAACGACCGCCACCGGCGGTTCGCCGACGGGCGTGGCAGCTACGACCGGGTGGTGGCGTCGCTCGGGCTGCTCCGCGAGCCGCGCTACCGCCATCTGTACGGCGGTCTGCTCTGCACCATCGACGTGGAGAACGACCCGCTGGCGGTCTACGAGGCCCTGATGGCGCTCGAACCGCCCCGCATCGACTTCCTGCTGCCCCACGCCACCCACGACGCCCCTCCCGGGCGCCCCGGCGGCGCCCGGGCGCCCTACGCGCAGTGGCTGCTGACCGTCCACCGCCGCTGGGCGGCCGAGGGGCGCCCGGTGCCCGTGCGGGTCTTCGACTCCGTGCGCCGGATGCTGCGCGGCGGGAGCAGCCTCGTCGAGTCCATCGGCACCGACCCGGTCGACCTGGTCGTCATCGAGACCGACGGGACCTTCGAGCAGGCCGACTCGCTCAAGACCGCCTACGACGGCGCCCCGGCCACCGGGATGGACGTGTTCGCCCACTCCCTGGACGAGGTCGCCGCCCACCCCGGCATCGCGGCCCGGCGGCAGGGCAAGGAGGGGCTGTGCGACGAGTGCCGCCGCTGCCCGGTCGTCGACGTCTGCGGCGGGGGACTGTACGCGCACCGCTACCGCACCGGGACCGGATTCGAGAATCCGTCCGCGTACTGCGGTGACCTGATGGAGTTGATCCTCGGCATCCGTGACGCCGAGGAGACGGAACGGGAGGATCCGGTGAGCACCGCGTCGGGGCGGCAGCCCCAGTCCTCGCTGACCGAGGACCAGATCGACCAGCTGGCCGCCGGCTACGGCGACGCCGCGACGGTCGCCGCGCTCGCCGCCGAGCAACTGGAGATCACCCGCGGACTGCTCACCGCCGTCTGGGAGCGCGCTCCCCGGGACGGCAGGACCGCCGCGGTCTGGCGGGTGCTCGCCGAGGTCGACGAGGCCGCGCCGGAGGCCCTGGACGAGGTGCTCGCCCATCCCTACGTCCGGCCGTGGGCCCGGCACTGTCTGAAGACGGGCGGCGACGGCGGGGCGGACGTGGCGGGGCTCGCCGAGTTCGCCGCCGCCGCCGTGGTGCGGGCCGCGAGCCGGTACGGGGCGAGCGTGCGGGTGCCCGTCCGCGACGGCGCGGTACGCCTGCCGGGGCTCGGCCGCGTCCTGGTCGGCGCCCCCGACGGAGCGGACGCCGAGGTCGCCGCGACCACCGACGGCTTCGGCGTGAGCGCCGCCGGCCGCACGGTGAGGATCGGCGCGCACGACCCGGGCGACGCGCGGTGGCACCCCGTACGGCGGGTCGGCCCGGCCGGATGGAGCGTCGCGCTGGAGGACACCGACCCCTACCGCGACGCCCACCAGTGGCCCCTGGTGCCCCGGCAGGACGAGGCCGAGGTCAAGGCCTGGCACGAGGACCTGGTCGCCGCCTGGGACTTCCTCGGCCGTGAGCTGCCCCGCTACGTGCCGGGACTGGCCGCCGGGCTCGGCACCATCACCCCGTTGGTCCCGCCGGGCGACGGCAGCGACGTCAGCGGGGCCGCCCGGCAGGCGTTCGGCGCGGTCGGCATCGCGCGGCCCGCCGCCCCGGACACGCTGGCCCTGCTGGTCGCCCACGAGTTCCAGCACGTGAAGCTCGGTGCCGTACTGGACTTGATGGACCTGTACGACCCGGAGGACACCCGCCTCTTCCACGCCCCGTGGCGCCCCGACCCGCGCCCGCTGGAGGGGCTGCTGCAGGGGACGTACGCGCACGTCGCCGTCGCCGAGTACTGGCGCGCGCTGGCCCGCCGGGGCGTCCCGGAGGCGGCCGCGCCCTTCGCCCGCTGGACCCGCGAGACCGCGGAGGCGGTCGACCGGCTGGCCGGCAGCGGCTCGCTGACCCCGCTCGGAAAGCGCTTCGCGGACGGGATGGCCGGCACCGTCGCCCCCTGGCTCTCCGAACTGAACGGGGTCTGAGGTGCACACTCTGGAAAGCCTGACCCGGGATCTGCGCGCGCTGGGCGTCGAGGCGGGGGACGTGCTGCTCGTCCAGGGCTCGCTGAAGGCGATCGGCCCGGTCGAGGGCGGCGGACGCACCGTGGTCGAGGCGCTGCGGGCGGCGCTGGGCGAGCACGGCACCCTGGTCGCGTACGCGGCGACCCCGGAGAACTCCGTCACCTCCCGGCTGGACCGGCAGCGCACGGAGGGCATGAGCGAGGCGGAACTGGCCGCCTACCGCGACGCGATGCCCGCCTTCGACCCGCTGACCACCCCCGTCTCGCCCAGCGTGGGACGGCTCGCCGAGGAGGTCCGGCTGGTGCCGGGCGCGCTGCGCAGCGCGCACCCGCACACCTCCTTCACCGCCTTCGGCCCGGCCGCGCGCTTCGTCACCGAGGGCCACGAGCTGGAGAGCCACCTGGGCGAGGACTCGCCCACCGCCCGGCTGTACGACCTGCGGGCCCGTGCCCTGCTGATCGGCGTGGACCTGTGGGTCTGCACCGCCTACCACCTCGCCGACTACCGGGCGGTCCCGCCGCCGGACCGCCCGTACCAGGCCCTGGTGCGCACCGCGGACGGCGGCAAGGAGTGGGTGCACTTCCAGGCGCCCGACATCGACGACCGCCACTTCCCACGGCTGGTCCCGGTGGTGGCGCGCGAGTGCGCGGTGCTGGACGGTCCCCTCGGCGACGCGCCCTGCCATCTGGTGCCGATCGCCGACGCCGTGGACGTCATCGCCAAGTGGCTGGTGAACAACGGGCGTTGACGTAATCCGGGCAAAAATGATGGTCATGCGCTATTCCGCCGGAGAATAGACGGTTCCTACACATCTACCGTCCCCGACAAAAAGCCTGTTAGATATCTGTGGGTGGCCGGTGCATCGAAAAAAAAAAAAAAAGAAGAAAAAAAAAAAAAAAAAAAAAAAAAAAAAGAAAAAAAAAAAAAAAAAAAAAAAAAAAAAAAAA
>NZ_JARAVK010000134.1:0-25160 GCF_033792765.1 Streptomyces sp. PA03-6a
CCTCGTCCCCGTCCCCTCCTCCCGCCGGGCCGTCGCGGTCCGCGGCCATGACGCGACCCGCCGCCTCGCCCTCGCCGCCGCCGCGGACCTGCGGCGCGACGGGCTGTCCGTCCGGGTGGCCGCGGTGCTGCGGCAGCGGCGCGCGGTAGCCGACCAGTCGGGCCTCGGCGCCCGCGACCGGCCCGCGAACCTCTGCGGTGCCCTGACGGCCGTGCGCGGTGCCGGCCGCCTCCTGGGGACCGCGCCCGTGGTGCTGGTGGACGACCTGATGACCACGGGCGCCTCGCTCGCCGCCGCGGCCCAGGCGGTCGAGGACGCCGGGGGCCGGGTCCTGGCCGCGGCAGTGGTCGGCGGCCCGGCGCCGCCGCGCCACCCGGCGGGCGCTGCGGGTGATCCGGGCGCGTCGGGCGCTTAGGGCGGCGGGGAAGGTTGGGCGCCCCGGGCGGCCCCGACGCGGAAAGCCGGGCGGGCGGGGCTCCGACCGCGGGCCGGGTGGACGGCCGGACGGGCGCCCGAACAGGTGGCCGAACGGGAAGCGGAATCCGAAGGTCAGAGCGGATCTCGCAGGTCGCACAAGGGGCATTTCACCCGAAGGGAGGTATAGCGCTTCTGGGGGTGCCGACCCCGGGTCCGCGGGTCTATGTTCGGTGGTGAGGGGCGGCGGCGCCCGCTGTGGGCCGCCGTTTCACGGACCGCGGGACGTGGTTCACCCATGGTTCAGTGGGTGAAGATCTGTCTCGCGGGGGAGGAGGAGGTGAGAGTCGCGGCTTCGCCGCCCGGGAAGCCTCCGAGCGCGCGGAGCGGCAACGAACGTCGACGCCGGGCGGGACCTGGTGCCCGCCGGCCTCAGCGCAAGGGATCGTCCCGTGAGACCGAGGCGATCCGGGAACGGAGTTCTGCGTGGACATCGTCGTCAAGGGCCGCAAGACCGAGGTGCCCGACCGGTTCCGGAAGCACGTGAACGAGAAGCTGGAGAAGATCCAGAAGCTCGACGGCAAGGTGATGAGCCTCGAGGTCGAGGTGTCCAAGGAACCGAACCCCCGGCAGGCAGACCGTTCCGACCGGGTGGAGATCACGCTGCGCACCCGTGGCCCGGTGATCCGGGCCGAGGCCGCCGCGACCGATCCCTACGCGGCGCTCGACGTCGCGGCGAACAAGCTTGAGGCGCGGCTGCGCAAGGCGGCCGACAAGCGCCGGGTGCACCGCGGCGGCAGCCGTACTCCCATGAGCGTGGCGGAGGCGACGGCCGGACTGGCCATGACCGAGTTCAACGGCACGCCGACCGGCGGGGAGACGTCCACAGGCGTGCCCACCACCAAGATCGGCGGCTGTCTCGAGGTCCAGGGTGAAGGACCCCTGGTGGTTCGCGAGAAGACGCACGCGGCAGCACCGATGACGCTCGACCAGGCCCTCTACGAGATGGAACTGATCGGGCACGACTTCTACCTGTTCATCGACTCCGACACGGAACAACCGAGTGTCGTCTACCGGCGGCACGGCTACGACTACGGCGTCATCCACCTCAAGGCGGACCCTTCCGTCGAGGATGCGCCGGCCGGCGCGGGCGGAGCGCTCAGCCGGTGAACTAGGGGTCAGGGGCGGCGCTCCCGGGCGGGAAAACGACCATCGCCTGGGGGCGCTGCCGTGCTCGGGCATGGAATCATGGCCGGGCAGCCAATGTACGGGCCGCAGCGCCCGGTTGGCCTGGCACGGACAGTGCGACTACCACGGGCGCCGGCCCGAGGGGGAGGAACCGATGGCGGACAGCTTCGAGCCCGCGCCGGCCGTTGGCGCGGAGCCCGGTCCGGGCGCCGCGGGGGAGGCGGGCGTCGCCGGTGCGCCGCGCAAGGAGCCGATCAGGGTGCTCGTGGTGGACGACCACGCCTTGTTCCGCCGGGGGCTGGAGATCGTGCTCGCGCAGGAGGAGGACATCCAGGTCGTCGGCGAGGCGGGGGACGGCGCGGAGGCGACGGAGAAGGCCGCCGACCTGCTGCCGGACATCGTGCTGATGGACGTGCGGATGCCGAGGCGGGGGGGTATCGAGGCGTGCACCTCCATCAAGGAGGTGGCTCCCAGCGCGAAGATCATCATGCTGACGATGAGCGACGAGGAGGCGGACCTCTACGAGGCCATCAAGGCCGGGGCGACCGGTTACCTCCTCAAGGAGATCTCCACCGACGAGGTGGCCACCGCGATCCGCGCGGTGGCGGACGGGCAGTCGCAGATCAGTCCGTCGATGGCGTCGAAGCTGCTGACCGAGTTCAAGTCGATGATCCAGCGCACGGACGAGCGCCGGCTCGTGCCCGCCCCCCGGCTGACGGACCGTGAGCTGGAGGTGCTGAAGCTGGTCGCCACCGGCATGAACAACCGGGACATCGCCAAGGAGCTCTTCATCAGCGAGAACACGGTGAAGAACCACGTGCGGAACATCCTGGAGAAGCTGCAGCTGCACTCGCGGATGGAAGCCGTGGTGTACGCGATGCGGGAGAAGATCCTCGAGATCCGCTGAGTCCGCCCGGTCAGGAGAGGGCTTCGGCCAGGGCAGCGGCGAGCTTGGGGTCGTCGAGCCGTTCGACGCGGACGCTGTCGCAGCCGACCCATGTGGCGGCCTCGCGCAGTGCCTGCGCCATGGGTTCGACAGCGCGCGCGGACTCCAGCGAGACCTGACGGGCGATCAGGGTGGTTCCCTCGCGGGCCGGGTCGGCACGGCCGACCAGCCGGCCGCCGGCCAGCAGCGGCATCGCGAAGTAGCCGTGTATGCGCTGGGGCTTGGGAACGTACGCCTCCAGGCGGTGGGTGAAGCCGAAGATGCGCTCGGTGCGGGGCCGGTCCCAGATCAGGGAGTCGAAGGGGGAGAGCAGGGTCGTGCGGTGCCGGCCGCCGCGGGAGGCTTCGGCGAGGGCGGTGGGGTCGGCCCAGGCGGGCTTGCCGCCCCAGCCTTCGACCTGGACGGGGACGAGCCCGGTGTCGGCGATGACCGAGTCGACCTGCTCGGCCTTGAGCCGGTGGTAGTCGGCGAGGTCGGCCCGGGTGGCGACGCCCAGCGCGGCGCCGGCTTGGGCGACCAGCCGGCGCAGGCATTCGGCGTCGTCGATGTCGTCGTGGAGGAGGGCGTCGGGAACCGCCCGTTCGGCGAGGTCGTAGACGCGTTTCCAGCCGCGCCGCCGGGTGCAGACGACCTCGCCGGTGTCGAGCAGCCACTCCACCGCGATCTTCGTCTCCGACCAGTCCCACCAGGGGCCGCCGTTCTTGGCGCCGCCGAGTTCGGTCGAGGTCAGCGGGCCGTCGGCCTTGAGCCGGTCCAGGACGGCGGCGGTGGAGCGGTCGGCGTCCTGCAGCACGTGCCAGCGGTGGCCGCGGGCCCGCCGGGCGCGGCGGCGGAAGGCGAAGTGCGGCCATTCCTCGACGGGGAGGATGCAGGCGGCGTGCGACCAGTACTCGAAGGCGTGGTTCTCCGTCCAGTACGCGGCCTCGACCGCGGTGCGGCCGACGGCGCCGAGGCGGGCGTACGGGATGAGCTCGTGGGAGCGGGCGAGCACGGAGATGGTGTCGAGCTGCACCGCACCCAGCCGCCGCAGGACGCCGCGGACGCCGCCGCGGCGGTCGGGGGCGCCGAGGAAGCCCTGGGCGCGCAGGGCGGTCCGGCGGGCGTCGTCGGCGGAGAGGGCCACGGGCGTCGTCATGGGCCCACCCTAGAAGGCGCCACTGACAATTCCGGTCCGGGCCTGGCCGCGGGGCCCGTCCCGGGAGCCCGCGGCCAGGCCGGCCGCCGCCGCGGTCACCCGCCCTGGTGCGGGAGGTAGGCGGCCCCGCCGCTCAGGCCGAGGTCGGAGGGGAGCAGGGAGCCGATCCACGCGTCCCGCCGGGTGCCCTGGTGGACGATCTTGGCGCGCATGGTGCCCTCCATCCGGAAGCCCGTCTTGAGGGCGACCGCGCGGGAGCCGGCGTTGCCCGCCTCGGCGTACCACTCCAGGCGCTCCACGCCGAGCTCCTCGAAGGCCCAGCGGGCGACGGCGCGGGCGGCTTCGGCGGTGAGGCCGCGGCCGCGCTGTTCCTTGGCGGTCCAGTAGCCGAGTTCGGCCTGCCGTTCCGCGGTGTTGAGCTGGGCCAGCCGCACCAGCCCCATGGCTCCCACCAGGCGTCCCTCGTCGCGCGTGGTGACGGCGAAGTTGTAGACGGTGTCGTCGCGCCAGCCGTCGGGGCAGGTCCGGGTGACGAACTCCTGCGCATGCTCGTGGGTGTACGGGGACGGCACCGGTGTCCAGCGCGGGATCTCCGGGTCCTGGCAGGCGACGCGGACGGCCTCGGCGTCGTCCGGTCCGAAGGGGCGCAGGACGAGGCGGTCGGTGGTGAGGGTTATCGGCTCCATGCGTCGGAGTATCCCCGAGGCAGGGGTGCGGTCTCGACCGGAAAAGACCGGATCGGGAGGGCGGCCGGCGGGGAGAACCGCCCGGCTTGGTGACGGACCTCCCGGCCCGCTGGTGTCCTCGCTTACGATGGCCGTTGCAGCGGGGTGTGACCTGCTGTGCCAGCGCGCGAAACCGTGCCAGGCCCGACCGGCAAGGAGCCAGCCTACGTGTCCGTCCTCAACAAGATCCTGCGTGCAGGCGAAGGCAAGATCCTGCGCAAGCTGCACCGCATCGCGGACCAGGTCAATTCCATTGAAGAGGACTTCGTCAATCTGACGGACGCCGAGCTGAGGGCCCTCACGGACGAGTACAGGGAGCGCTACGCCGACGGCGAGAGCCTGGACGACCTGCTCCCCGAGGCGTTCGCCACCGTCCGCGAGGCCGCCAAGCGCGTCCTGGGTCAGCGGCACTACGACGTCCAGCTCATGGGTGGTGCGGCGCTGCACTTCGGCCACGTCGCCGAGATGCGCACCGGCGAGGGCAAGACCCTGGTCGGCACGCTGCCCGCCTACCTGAACGCGCTGTCCGGCAAGGGCGTGCACCTGATCACCACCAACGACTACCTCGCCGAGCGCGACTCGGAGTGGATGGGCCGGGTGCACCGCTTCCTGGGCCTGCAGGTGGGTTGCATCCTCGCGAACATGACCCCGGCGCAGCGCCGCGAGCAGTACGCCTGTGACATCACCTACGGCACCAACAACGAGTTCGGCTTCGACTACCTGCGCGACAACATGGCGTGGTCGCAGGAGGAGCTGGTACAGCGCGGTCACAACTTCGCGATCGTGGACGAGGTGGACTCGATCCTGATCGACGAGGCCCGTACGCCGCTGATCATCTCCGGCCCGGCGGACCAGGCCACGAAGTGGTACTCGGACTTCGCCAGGCTGGTGACCCGCCTGAAGCCGGGCGAGGCCGGCGCCATGGGCAAGGCGGAGACCGGTGACTACGACTTCGACGAGAAGAAGCGCACCGTCGCCATCCACGAGTCCGGTGTGTCCAAGGTCGAGGACTGGCTGGGCATCGACAACCTCTACGAGTCGGTGAACACCCCGCTGGTGGGCTACCTGAACAACGCCATCAAGGCCAAGGAGCTCTACAAGAAGGACAAGGACTACGTCGTCATGGACGGCGAGGTCATGATCGTCGACGAGCACACCGGCCGCATCCTGGCCGGCCGCCGCTACAACGAGGGCATGCACCAGGCGATCGAGGCGAAGGAGGGGGTGGACATCAAGGACGAGAACCAGACGCTCGCCACGATCACCCTCCAGAACTTCTTCCGCCTGTACTCCAAGCTCTCGGGCATGACCGGTACGGCGATGACCGAGGCCGCGGAGTTCCACCAGATCTACAAGCTCGGCGTGGTCCCGATCCCGACCAACCGCAACCTGCAGCGCAAGGACCGGGCGGACCTGATCTACCGCACCGAGGAGGCGAAGTTCGCGGCGGTCGTCGACGACATCGTCGAGAAGCACGAGAAGGGCCAGCCGGTCCTGGTCGGCACCACCTCGGTCGAGAAGTCCGAGTACCTGTCGCAGCAGCTGAACAAGCGCGGCGTGCCGCACGAGGTGCTCAACGCCAAGCAGCACGAGCGTGAGGCGTCGATCGTCGCGCAGGCGGGCCGCAAGGGCGCCGTCACGGTGGCCACCAACATGGCCGGCCGTGGTACGGACATCAAGCTCGGCGGCAACCCGGACGACCTGGCCGAGGCGGAGCTGCGGCAGCGCGGCCTGGACCCGGTGGAGCACGTCGAGGAGTGGGCGCAGGCCCTGCCGGAGGCGCTGGAGCGTGCCGAGGCGGCGGTCAAGACCGAGTTCGAGGAGGTCAAGGAGCTCGGCGGCCTGTACGTGCTGGGCACCGAGCGCCACGAGTCGCGGCGCATCGACAACCAGCTGCGCGGCCGCTCCGGCCGTCAGGGCGACCCGGGCGAGTCCCGCTTCTACCTCTCCCTCGGTGACGACCTGATGCGCCTGTTCAAGGCGCAGATGGTGGAGCGCGTGATGGCGATGGCCAACGTGCCCGACGACGTGCCGATCGAGAACAAGATGGTGACCCGCGCCATCGCCTCCGCCCAGTCGCAGGTCGAGCAGCAGAACTTCGAGATCCGCAAGAACGTCCTGAAGTACGACGAGGTGCTCAACCGGCAGCGCGAGGTCATCTACGGCGAGCGCCGCCGCGTCCTGGAGGGCGAGGACCTGCACGAGCAGGTGCGTCACTTCATGGACGACACGATCGACGACTACATCGCGATCGAGACGGCCGAGGGCTTCGCCGAGGACTGGGACCTGGACCGGCTGTGGGGCGCCTTCAAGCAGCTCTACCCGGTCACGGTGACCGTGGAGGACCTGGAGGACGCCGCGGGCGACCGGGCGGGCATCACCGCGGACTTCATCGCGGAGATGGCCAAGGACGACATCCACGAGCAGTACGACGGGCGTGAGCAGCAGCTCGGCTCGGAGATCATGCGCGAGCTGGAGCGGCGCGTGGTGCTGTCGGTGCTGGACCGCAAGTGGCGCGAGCACCTGTACGAGATGGACTACCTGCAGGAGGGCATCGGCCTGCGGGCGATGGCGCAGCGCGACCCGCTGGTGGAGTACCAGCGCGAGGGCTACGACATGTTCAAGGCCATGATGGACGGCATCAAGGAGGAGTCCGTCGGCTACCTGTTCAACCTGGAGGTCCAGGTCGAGCAGCAGGTCGAGGAGGTGCCGGTGGAGGCCGGTGCCCCGCAGGACGCGGCTCCGACGCTGGTCAAGCAGGACGCCCGTCCGGAGATCCGGGCCAAGGGCCTGGAGGCCCCGAAGCGGGCCGACCGGCTGCACTTCTCCGCTCCCACGGTGGACGGCGAGGGCGGTGTCGTCGAGGGCGACTTCGAGAGCGACGCGGGCCCGGAGTCGGACGGCATGACGCGGGCGGAGCGCCGCCGCGCGGCCAAGGGCGGCCGGCGCCGCAAGAAGTAGCGTCCGCGCGTTCCGGGGCCGGACTCCTGCGGGGGTCCGGCCCCTGGCTTTCGCCCCGGCGCGGGTCACCGCGCCTCGACGGCGGCGCAGCGCCATCCGGTGCCCGTGACGGTGCCGGTGCCACCACCGGCGCGTGCCGGGCCCTCGCGGCCCGCGCGCTCCAGGCGGAAGGCGAGGGCCCGCACGGCGTGCGGGGTGAGCAGCACGACGGCGCTGACCTCGACGGCCGTCCCGTCGGGGACGGGGCAGACGCGCGGCGGCCCCAGCAGTCGAGGCAGGTGGCCCCGGGAGACGTAGCGCCAGTCGGCGCGGGCGCCCACGAGGTCCCAGAGCCGGTCGTAGGCCTCGGGTTCCATCCGTCCGGCGAGGCTGGTGATGGGCCGCCGTCCGGTGAGGACCTCCAGGAGCCGTCCGGCGAACCAGACGTGCGGTGGCAGGGCGGTGACGTGCCGTGTGGGTGCGGGCGTGGACGCGGGCATGGGTGTGAAGACAGGCATGGTGTGGACCCCCGTGGTCTACCGACTGGTAACCGGGTTCTACGGGGACGGGCGCCGCTGCGGGAAGCCGGGCCCGCGATGTCCGGGGGGCGGTGCGGGATTCACCTATCAGGGGTGGTGCGCCCGTATGCTGACGCCATGCGCGTCTACATCCCCACGACCCTCCCAGGCCTGGCCGAGGCGCACAAGGCGGGTGAGCTGGGCCCTGCCCCGCTGGACGCCTTCGCCGTCACCCCGAGCCTGCGCGAGTGGTACGTCTCCGACGACATCGAGGAACTGGAGTACGCCGCGCTCACCCGCGCCGCCCAGGCCTCCCTGCGGCAGCTGGCGGCCACCCCGGACGCGCCCAGGCGGCGCGTCGTGGTGGCGGTGGACGTCGCCGACGGCGCCGTCTCCTTCGACCCCGACCGCGGCCTGGACCCCTCCGCGCTGGGCGCGGTGCGCCTGGCCGCGCCCGTGCCGATGGCCAGGGCGGCCGCCGTCCACGCCGACGCCGACGAGGCCGAGCAGGACGTCACGGCGGCCGCAGACGCCCTCGGAGCGGCCGACGCGGGGGACGACGACGCCCGCTTCACCGTCGACGGCGCCGAGGACCACGAGCTGCTCTGGTACGCCACCCAGGAGATCCCCTCGCTCATTGCGTGAGGTGACCGTACGAATACGCCGCGAGTGGATTTGACCTGGGCACTTGCCTTGAGGACATGGGGTCTGGGTACGGTTTCGGATGTGAACGCGCATCTCGTGTGGGACTGGAACGGCACGCTGCTCCATGACATCGACGCGGTGATCGAGGCGACCAACGCCTCCTTCGCCGAGATCGGGCTGCCGCGGATCACGCTGGAGCGTTACCGCGAGCTGTACTGCGTGCCGGTCCCCCTGTTCTACGAACGGCTCATGGGCCGGCTGCCCACCGACGAGGAGTGGGAGGTGATGGACGACATCTTCCATCGCCACTACTGGACCCTCGCCGGTACGTGCGGCCTCGCCGAGGGGGCGGCGGAGATCCTGGCGCGGCGCCGCTACGAGGGGCTGACGCAGTCGCTGTGCTCCCTGGCGCCCCACGATCAGCTGATACCGATCCTGCGCACGCACGGCATCGAGCACCACTTCCTCCGGGTGGACGGCCGTACCGAGGGCAGCCACAGCGGCAAGTCCGAGCAGATGGCGCGGCACGTCGCCGCGATGGAGGGCATAGCGGCGGACCGCATCGTGGTGATCGGCGACGCCGTCGACGACGCGGTGGCCGCCAAGCACGTCGGGGCCATGGCCGTGCTCTACACCGGCGGCTCGCACAGCCGGGCCAGCCTGGAGACCGCGGGGGTGCCCGTCGTGGACAGCCTGGAGCAGGCGGTGGAGACCGCCGAGGCGCTCGTCGCCTGAGCCTGAGCCTGAGCCTGTGCCTGAGCCAGAACCTGCGCCCGCGCCTGCACTGAGCCCCGCCCCAGCCCCGGCCCGCGCCCGGGTCCCCGCCGGGGACCCGGGCGGCCGTCCGTCAGGTCACCGGCGCCTTGGAGCGCAGCACCGTGAGGAACTCGCGCATCCACGCCGGGTGGTCCGGCCAGGCGCGCGAGGAGACCACGACGCCGTCGACGACGGCCTCGGAGTCCTGGAAGCTCGCTCCAGCCGCCTCCATGTCCATCTCCAGCGCAGGGTAGGCGGTGACGCGGCGCCCGCTGAGGGCGCCGACGGCGGCCGTCAGCAGGGGGCCGTGGCAGATCTGCGCGACGGGCTTGTCGGCGTCGAAGAAGGCCTTGAGGACCTTGCGCAGCTCCGGGTCGTTGCGCAGGTACTCCGGGGCGCGTCCGCCGGGGACGACCACGGCCGCGTACGCGCCGGGGTCGACGTCCGCGAAGGACAGGTCGGCCGGCCAGGTGTACCCGGGCTTCTCGGTGTAGGTGTCGAAGCCCTCCTCGAAGTCGTGGACGACGAACCTGAGCTTCTTGCGGCTCGGGGCCGCGATGTGCACCTCGTACCCCTCCTCGAGGAGCCGCTGGTACGGGTACATGACTTCCAGCGATTCCGCCGCGTCGCCGGTCACGATCAGGATCTTGGTGGCCATGGCTGGGTGTCCCGCCTCTCACCGTCTGCTGTCCGTCCGCTGCGTGCTGCTGCGCCGCGCTGCCGTCCGGCGCCGCCGTCGTGTGAACGTCTCGATACATCTCCGCGACGCTCCCCTCCTCAACCTGCACCCGCCCGGCCGGACTGTCCAGTTCGTCAAAGATTGGTTCGTGGTTTTGTACACAAAGAGCCCCTGACAGCCCCCCCGGACGTAGCGATAGCCTTACAGCGTGATCAGCGCTGATCCACCGATCACCATCACCTACGTCACGCAATGGCGCGCGACAGGAGCATGAGGACATGCAGACCAAGCTGGACGAAGCAAAGGCCGAGCTGCTCGCACGGGCGGCCCGGGTAGCTGAGAACAGCCCGGCGGGGGGACAACCTGGCCAGGGCCTCGAGAAGGAGGCGCTGGAAGCCTTCCTTCAGCGCTACTACCTGCACAGCGCCCCGGAGGACCTGCTCGACCGCGACCCGGTGGACGTCTTCGGCGCCGCCGTGTCCCACCACCGTCTCGCCGAGGTGCGCCCGCAGGGGACGGCCAACGTCCGCGTGCACACCCCCTCGGTGGAGGAGAATGGCTGGACGTGCAGCCACACGGTCGTCGAGGTGGTCACCGACGACATGCCGTTCCTGGTCGACTCCGTCACCAACGAGCTGTCCCGGCAGGACCGCGCGATCCACGTCGTCGTCCACCCGCAGATGCTTGTGCGCCGTGACGTGACCGGGAAGCTGCTGGAGGTGCTGGACGCCGCGCCCGGCGACGGCGCCGGTGTGCCGCACGACGTGCTGACCGAGTCCTGGATCCACGTGGAGATCGACCGCGAGACCGACCGCGAGGACCTGAAGCAGATCACCACGGACCTGCGCCGCGTCCTGTCCGACGTCCGCGAGACCGTCGAGGACTGGCAGAAGATGCGCGACGCCGCGCTGCGCATCGCCGACGAGCTGGCCGCGACCCCGCCCGCGCTGCCCGAGCAGGAGGTCGGCGAGGCCTGGGAGCTGCTGCGCTGGCTGTCCGAGGACCACTTCACCTTCCTCGGCTACCGCGAGTACGCGCTGACCACGGAGAGCACCCCCGAGGGCGAGGAGGACGTGCTCACCGCCGTCCCGGGCACCGGCCTCGGCATCCTGCGCTCCGACCCGCAGCACCGCGTGGAGGAGTCCGAGAGCGGCCAGGCGGTCTCGCCGTCCTTCAACCGGCTGCCCGCGGACGCCCGCAAGAAGGCCCGCGAGCACAAGCTGCTGATCCTCACCAAGGCCAACAGCCGCTCCACCGTGCACCGCCCGTCCTACCTCGACTACATCGGGGTGAAGAAGTTCGACGCCGACGGCAACGTCGTCGGCGAGCGCCGCTTCCTCGGCCTGTTCTCCTCGGCCGCCTACACCGAGTCGGTGCGCCGGGTGCCGGTGATCCGCCGCAAGGTCCAGGAGGTGCTGGACGGCGCCGGGTTCTCCCCGGACAGCCACGACGGCCGCGACCTGCTGCAGATCCTGGAGACCTACCCGCGCGACGAGCTCTTCCAGACCGGCCCGGACGAGCTGCGCGAGATCGTCACCAGCGTGCTGTACCTGCAGGAACGCCGCAGGCTGCGGCTGTTCCTGCGCCAGGACGAGTACGGCCGCTACTTCTCGGCGCTGGTCTACCTGCCCCGGGACCGGTACACCACGGGCGTGCGGCTGCGGCTGACCGACATCCTCAAGGAGGAGCTGAACGGGGTCACCGCGGACTTCACCGCCTGGAACACCGAGTCGGTGCTCTCCCGGCTGCACTTCGTGGTCCGCGTCGCGGCCGGCACCACGCTGCCGCACCTGACCGACCGCGACGTCGAGCGGATCGAGAACCGGCTCGCCGACGCCGCCCGCTCCTGGGCCGACGGCTTCGCCGAGGCGCTGACCTCCGAGTGCGGCGAGGAGCGCGCGGCCGAGCTGACCCGCCGCTACGCGCACGCCTTCCCCGACGGCTACCGTGCCGACTTCACGCCGCGTGCGGCCGTCGCGGACCTGCAGCACCTGGAGCGGCTCAACGGCGAGGACTTCTGCCTCAGCCTGTACGAGCCGGTCGGCGCCGCCCCCGACGAGCGCCGCTTCAAGATCTACCGCACCGGTGCCCCCGTCTCGCTGTCCGCGGTGCTGCCCGTGCTGCAGCGCCTGGGCGTCGAGGTCATCGACGAGCGCCCGTACGAGATGCGCCGCGCCGACGGCACCCGCGCCTGGATCTACGACTTCGGGCTGCGCATCGACCCGTCGCTGGGCGACCTCGGCGACGACGCCCGTGAGCGCTTCCAGGACGCCTTCACCGCGACGTGGACCGGGCAGGCCGAGAACGACGGCTTCAACTCCCTGGTGCTGCGCGCCGGGCTGACCTGGCGCCAGGCGATGGTGCTGCGGGCGTACGCCAAGTACCTGCGGCAGGCCGGCACGGCCTTCTCGCAGGACTACATGGAGGACACCCTCCGCAACAACGTCCACACCACCCGGCTGCTGGTCAACCTCTTCCAGGCCCGGCTCTCCCCGGACCACCAGCGGGCCGGCAGCGAGCTGACCGACGCGCTGCTGGAGGAGGTGGACGCCGCCCTGGAGCAGGTCGCCAGCCTGGACGAGGACCGCATCCTGCGCTCCTTCCTCACGCTCATCAAGGCGACGCTGCGCACCAACTACTTCCAGCGCGCCGACAGCGGCAAGCCGCACGCCTACGTGTCGATGAAGTTCGACCCGCAGGCGATCCCGGACCTGCCCGCGCCGCGCCCGGCGTACGAGATCTGGGTGTACTCCCCGCGCGTGGAGGGCGTGCACCTGCGCTTCGGCAAGGTCGCCCGCGGCGGGCTGCGCTGGTCCGACCGGCGCGAGGACTTCCGCACCGAGGTCCTCGGCCTGGTCAAGGCGCAGATGGTGAAGAACACCGTCATCGTGCCGGTCGGCGCCAAGGGCGGCTTCGTCGCCAAGCAGCTGCCGGACCCGGCCGCCGACCGCGAGGCGTGGCTGGCGGAGGGCATCACCTCCTACAAGACCTTCATCTCCGGTCTGCTCGACGTCACCGACAACCTGGTCGGCGGGCAGGTCGTGCCGCCGGCCGACGTGGTCCGCCACGACGGCGACGACACCTACCTGGTGGTCGCGGCCGACAAGGGCACCGCGTCGTTCTCGGACATCGCCAACGAGGTCGCCACCTCGTACGGCTTCTGGCTCGGCGACGCCTTCGCCTCCGGCGGCTCGGTCGGCTACGACCACAAGAAGATGGGCATCACCGCCCGCGGCGCCTGGGAGTCGGTCAAGCGGCACTTCCGCGAGACGGGCCACGACACCCAGAGCGAGGACTTCACCGTCGTCGGCGTCGGCGACATGTCCGGTGACGTCTTCGGCAACGGCATGCTGCTCAGCGAACACATCCGGCTGGTCGCCGCCTTCGACCACCGGCACATCTTCATCGACCCCGTGCCGGACGCGGCGACCTCGTACGCCGAGCGCCGCCGGATGTTCGAGCTGCCGCGTTCCTCGTGGGCGGACTACGACACCAAGCTGATCTCGCACGGCGGCGGTGTCTTCCCGCGCAGCGCCAAGGCGATCGCGCTCACCCCGCAGATCCGCAAGGCGCTCGGCATCGAGCAGCCGGTGGCGAAGATGACGCCGGCGGACCTGATGAAGGCGATCCTCAAGGCCCCGGTGGACCTGCTGTGGAACGGCGGTATCGGCACCTACGTGAAGGCCGCCACCGAGTCCCACCTGGACGTCGGCGACAAGGCCAACGACGCGATCCGCGTGGACGGCGGCGATCTGCGCGTCAAGGTCGTCGGCGAGGGCGGCAACCTGGGCCTGACCCAGCTCGGCCGGATCGAGTTCGCCCAGACCGGCGGGCGGGTCAACACCGACGCCATCGACAACAGCGCCGGCGTGGACGCCTCCGACCACGAGGTCAACATCAAGATCCTGGTCAACGCGGTCGTCGCCGACGGCGACCTGACGGTCAAGCAGCGCAACTCGCTGCTGGCGCAGATGACCGACGAGGTCGGCGCCCTGGTGCTGCGCAACAACTACGCGCAGAACGTGGCCCTGGCCAACGGCATGGCCCAGTCCGCCAGCCTGCTCCACGCCCACCAGCGCTACCTGCGCAGGCTGGTCCGCGACGGCAAGCTGGACCGGGCCCTGGAGTTCCTGCCCTCCGACCGGCAGATCCGGGAGCGGCTGAACGCCGGCCACGGCCTGACCCAGCCGGAGCTGGCCGTCCTGCTCGCCTACACGAAGATCACCGTGGCGGAGGAGCTGCTCGGCACCGGCCTGCCCGACGACCCCCACCTGCGGCAGCTGCTCGACGCGTACTTCCCCAAGGCGCTGCACGAGCGGTTCCAGGCGCAGATCGACGGGCACGCGCTGCGGCGCGAGATCGTGACGACGGTGCTGGTCAACGACACCGTCAACACGGGCGGCACCACCTTCCTGCACCGCTTCAAGGAGGAGACCGGGGCCACCACCGAGGAGATCG
Organism: Streptomyces sp. PA03-6a; assembly: GCF_033792765.1. Lineage (NCBI taxonomy): Bacteria > Bacillati > Actinomycetota > Actinomycetes > Kitasatosporales > Streptomycetaceae > Streptomyces > Streptomyces sp. PA03-6a. The sequence continues at coordinate 14,405 of NZ_JARAVK010000134.1, forward strand.
TGCGGGCGCACACCGCGGCCCGCGCCATCTTCGGCCTGGGCGGCATCTGGGACGAGGTGGAGGCGCTGGACACGGTCGTCGCGGCCGACGTCCAGACCCGGATCCGGCTGCACTCGCGGCGGCTGGTCGAGCGGGGCACCCGCTGGCTGCTGAACAACCGGCCGCAGCCGCTGGCCATCGCGGAGACGATCGACTTCTTCCGCGAGGGCGTCGCCACGGTGTGGGCGGTGCTGCCGAAGCTGCTGCGCGGCGCCGACCTGGAGTGGTACGAGTCGATCCACGACGAGCTGACCGGCGCGGGCGTGCCGGAGGAGCTGGCGACTCGGGTCGCCGGGCTCTCCTCGGCCTTCCCGGCGCTCGACATCGTCGACGTCGCCGACCGGACCGGCAAGGACCCGCTGGCGGTCGCCGAGGTCTACTACGACCTCGCCGACCGGCTGCAGATCACGCAGTTGCTCGACCGGATCATCGAGCTGCCGCGTGCCGACCGCTGGCACTCCATGGCCCGCGCGTCGATCCGCGAGGACCTCTTCGCGGCGCACGCGGCCCTCACCCAGGACGTGCTGTCCGTCGGCAACGGCTCCTCCACCCCGGAGCAGCGCTACCAGGCGTGGGAGGAGTCCAACAGCGCGCTGATCGGGCGGGCGAGGACGACGCTCGACGAGATCCAGGGATCGGAGAGCTTCGACCTGGCGAACCTGTCGGTGGCGATGCGGACGATCCGCTCGCTGCTGCGGGCCCGCCGCTGACGCCGGGACGGCGCACGTACGACGGCAGGGGCCGGGGAGCACGCGCTCCCCGGCCCCTGCCGCGTGGACGGGCTCAGCCGACCCGGTACAGCCGTTCGCCGGTGCGGGGGCCCTGGGCGACCTGGACGCCGCCCGGCGGGGCCGGGTCGTCCGCCTCGGTCATCACCCACTTCACGTGGTAGCGGCGGGCGATGGCCAGGCGCTGGTCCGTGGGCGTCGCGGGGGCCAGGTAGGCGCGTACGTCGGCCTCGCGGCGCTCGCGGTCGGCCGCCGTCGTCGACGGGTCGGGCCAGGCCGGTGACACCAGGAACGCGCCGTAGGCGGGCATGACGTGCTTGGGGTTGTACCCGTCGGTCAGGAGGACGTCGCCGACGGCGACGTGCGCTTGCGCCCACAGGTAGCCGGGCCAGGTGCCCAGCCGCTGCAGGTGCAGCGCGGGCGGCACGTAGCGCGCCGGTACGACCGCGCCCGCCTGCGCCAGCAGTCCCGCGCAGGCCGCCACCGCCGCCAGCGGGGCCAGCACGGTGCGCAGCGCGGTCCACGGCGGGGCCTGCGCGAGTTCCACCGCCAGCGCGAACTGCAGCGGTACCAGCAGCAGCCCGAAGATCCGCCCGAAGGAGTAGGAGCCGCTCAGCCAGCCGTAGGCGGCGACGGCGCAGTCCGCGGCGAACATCAGCACCAGTGGGTCGAAGCGGTTCAGCCGCAGCCGGCACAGCAGCGCCGGCAGCCCGGCAAGGGCCAGCCCGTACCACTGCCACAGGTCCGCGTACAGCCGCCGGTGGACGTCGTCGACGGTGGGGTCGCCGAGCAGCGCGGAGAGGCTGAAGTACGGCCACCAGGCGGCGACGGCGAAGGCGACGGCCGCGGTCAGCGCCCACCGGCCGAGGACCCCGGCGGCGACCGGCATGCGCTGCATGCCGATGACGATGGCGACCACGCCGATGAGGGTGCCCATCGCCGTGAAGGGGTGCACGAGCAGCACGGTCCCGATGAGCAGTCCGAGCCAGGCGTGCAGCCACGTCCCGGCGACGCCGCGGCGGGCCGCCCGCGCGGTCAGCGCCCACACCCAGAACGTCACGCCGACGGCGAAGGCACTGGGGTAGGTCAGTCCCCGGATCATCGACTGCAGACCGAGGAAGCCGCTCCACTCCTTGTGCTGCGGCCCCCACAGCAGGACGAACGCGGCGAGCGCCAGCACCGGCGCCCAGCGCCGGTTGCTCAGCACGCGGGTGAAGGCGCCGATGCCGGTGACGACCAGCGCCAGGTTGACCGGGCCGCACCCCTTGAGCAGCTGCCAGCCCGGTACGCCCGTCAGGTGCGACAGCAGCCCCAGCACCACGGTGTACGGGGTGAAGTAGGGGCTGCCGGTGCCCGGCACGTCGAGCAGCGGGTTGGCCGGGTGCCGCCAGTCCGTGGCGATCCGCTCGATCGCGGCGGCGTGCTGCCCGAAGTCGGAGGCGACCGGCGACTGCCAGGTGCGGTAGGCCACCACCGCCCAGAAGAGGGTGCCGAGGATCAGGTACGGGGAGGGCCTGCGCACGTCCCGCAGCTCGTACGCCTGGATCCGCCAGTCCCGCTGGGTCAGCACGCCGGTCACCGCAGCCCTCCCGGCCGTCGTCGGCTCGTCACCTCGTTCCCCTCGATGCTTGATCGTGACGGACGCGGCTGCATCCCGGCGGGGCCCGTACGGGGCGTCGCTACGGCCGTGCGGCGGCCTCCTGCGGACCGGAGCGCGGTCCCTGCGGCGGGGCGCCGGCCAGGAGCGCGGGAGCGGGTGCGGGGGTGCGGGCCTCCAGGGGCACGACGGGCAGCGGTTCGCTCTCGCCGAGGAAGACCCGCCGAACGACCCGCTCGGCGGCCCGGCCGTCGTCGAAGGCGCAGAAGCGGCGGCGGAACGCCTCCCGCAGCACGGCCGCCTCCGGGCTGTTCCAGACGCCGTCGCGGAAGACCGCGATCAGCTCGTCGTCGCTGGTGGAGACGGCGCCGGGGGTCTCGCCGGGGGCGCCGGACAGCAGGTCGAAGTAGACGCCACGACTGGCCCGGTAGACCGGCCAGTCGTCGGCGTGGACGACGATGGGCCGGTCGAGGAGCGCGTAGTCGAACATGATCGACGAGTAGTCGGTGACCAGGGCGTCGGCGGCCAGGCACAGCTGTTCGACCGACGGGTGCCGGGAGACGTCGATCAGCAGCCCTTCCTCGTGCAGCGCCTTCAGACGGGCGTCCTCGCCGTGGAAGTAGTGGATGCGGGTGAGCAGGACGAAGCCCTCGCCGAGCGCCCGGCACACCCGTTCCACGTCCAGCCGCGGCACGAAGTTGCGCTGGTAGTCGCGGGTCGTCGGCGCGTACAGGACCGCGGTGCGGCCGGGGGCGATGCCCAGGGCCGCGCGGGCGTGGGAGACCTCGGCGACGCCGGCGGTCAGGAAGACGTCGTTGCGCGGGTAGCCGGTCTCCAGGTGCTGCCAGGAGGAGGGGTACACGCGCTCCCAGACCTCGCTGGAGTGCGGGTTGGAGGACACGCTGTAGTCCCAGCGGTCCACCCGCTCCAGCAGCCGGCGGAAGCTCATGCCCTTGGCGGAGGCGGGGTAGCGCTGCTGGTCGATGCCCATCTTCTTCAGCGGGGTGCCGTGGTGGGTCTGCAGGTGGACGCTGCCGGGCCGCTTGCGGACGTCGTTGGGGAAGTTGACGTTGCTGATCAGGTACGTGGCCCGGGCCATCAGCCGCCAGTAGCGCCGGGTGCGCGGCACGACGTAGTCCACGCCCTTGGGCACCCGCGGGACGTCGGACTTGCGGACCAGCCACACCCCGTGGACGCCCGGGGCGATCTCCCGTGCCTTGTGGTAGATCGCGGCCGGGTTGCAGAACACCCCGCGGTCCCAGTACGCCGAGTACACCGCGAGGTTGGGGTCGAGCGGCCGCCGCAGGTGGTAGGCGTACAGGGCGGCCTTGGCCCGCTGCGCGACCTGCCGGCGCAGCCGCCGCCTGCGCCGCGTCAGCTCCTTGCGGGCCTCGCGCGGTACGTCGCCCAGCCGGGCCAGCAGCCAGCTGCCGCGGGCCAGCCGCCGGTAGGCGGTGGCCTTGTCCGCGGGCGGCACGAACCCCTCCGGCAGGTGGCGGGCGTACCAGCGGGCCGCGAGCCGGAAGAACGCGCCGCGCAGCCGCGGCGGGATCCGGTCGGGGTTGCCGAGGCAGAACAGGAAGTGGCTGACGGCCCGCTCGAACAGCATCGGCCGCAGCGGCGCGAGGTGTTCGCGGCCGGGCGCGTCGAGGAAGTCGAAGAGCCGGGTGTACTGGTCGAGGATGACGAAGTGGTTGCGGCCCGGGCTGCGGGTGCTGGCGCCGCTGCGCCGCTGCCGGTACTCCAGCACCGCCCGGGCCAGGCAGGAGATGCGTTCGGCGCTGAGCATCGTCACGTACGAGACGAGGGCGTCCTCGTAGATGCCGTCGCTGAAGGAGAAGCCGTGCCCCCGGTAGAAGGCGCGGCGGTAGACCCGGTTGGAGGTCATCGCGAACAGCCGCAGGAACTCGGGGCGTTCGGTGATCCGGAAGACGTCGGTGCCGGCCGAGGCGAGCAGGTCGCCGAAGACGCTCTTCTCGGCCGCCTCCCACCAGTAGGTGCGCACGTGGTCGAAGTAGAGGATGTCCGGGTCGCCGTCCTGCTTCAGCCGCTCGGCGACCGCCTCCAGCGAGCCGGGGGCGAGGGTGTCGTCGCCGTCGAGGAAGAGCAGGTAGTCGCCGGTGGCCCGCTCGGCACCGGTGTTGCGGGCCCGCCCCACTCCCAGGTTCTCCTCGTGGTGCAGCGCGATCACCCGGCAGTCGCGGGCCGCGTACTCGTCGAGGATGCGGCCGCAGTGGTCCGGCGAGCGGTCGTCGACCGCGATCACCTCGAGGTCGGGCAGTGACTGCGACAGCACCGAGTCGAGGCAGGCGCGCAGGTAGCCCTGCACCTTGTGGACCGGGACGATGACGGAGAAGCGGGGCATGTGGATCCTGGGTTCCCTCAGGGTCGGTGACGGTCGGGTTCGAGCAGCCGGTCGACGGCGCGGGCCGCCGCACCGCCGTCGTCGAGGTGGCAGAAGGTCGCGCGGAAGTGCGCGTACGCGTCGGCGCTGTGCCGTGCCACGGTGCCGAGGTCGCGCAGCGCGCCCGCCAGGTCGGCGGTGGACTGCAGCAGCGGGCCCGGGGCCTGGGCCTCGAAGTCGGGGTAGAAGCCGCGCAGGGTGTCGCGGAAGTGCTCCAGGTCGGGGACGAGGAAGAGCATCGGGCGGCCGGTGTTGGCGAAGTCGGCCGCGGGGGAGGCGTAGTCGGTGACCAGGACGTCGGCGACCAGCAGCAGCTCCGCCACGTCCGGGTGGCAGGACACGTCGCGCACGAACCCGGAGCGCGGGGTGCGGACGCGGTCGGCGACCAGGGGGTGGGAGCGGAAGAGCAGCACGTGGTCGGCGCCCAGCGCGCGTTCGGCCTCCGCCAGGTCCAGGTGGGGCGACATGCGGTAGTGCTCGGTGTCGTACGCCAGGTCGTCGCGGCGCGTCGGCGCGTACAGCACGACGGTGCGGTCCCTGGGGATCCGCAGCCGGTCGCGCAGCGCGGCGGCCACCTTGGCGCGGTCGTCGGCGAAGAGCACGTCCGTGCGGGGCAGTCCCGTCTCGGCGACCGGGCCGTCGTAGCCGAGCGCGGCCCGCAGCAGCGGGGTGCTGTACGCGTTCGGCGACAGCAGCAGGCTCCACTGGGCGCCCGGGTCGCGTGGCGGGCGGGGCAGGTGCACCAGGTCCGCGCACAGGGTGCCGGCGAGGTCCCGGCCGGTCCGCTTGAGGGGGGTGCCGTGCCAGGTCTGCAGCACGGTCTGGTCCGGGCGGCGCACGAACCACTGCGGCAGGTGCGTGTTGGTGACGACGTAGCGGCTGCGGGCGAGCGCCTCGTACCAGGCGGCGCTGTGCAGCACGACCGGCCGCGCGGTCGCCGGCGGCGGGGCCTGGCCGTCCCTGACCACCCACAGGTGCTCCAGGCCGTCCGCGGCGCGGCGGCGCAGCAGCTCCTCGTGGACGGCGCGCGGCGAGTCCCCGTACGCCCGCCCGTCGAAGGCGCTGTAGAGCACCGACTCGCGGCGCGGCAGCCCGCGGGTGCGCGGATGGTGGCTCTCGCGCAGCGCCCGCTGCCGGTACGGGCCGCGCTGCGGCTCCGGCACCGTGGGCCGGGCGTCGAGGAACAGCCGGTCGTGGAAGCGCCGGTCGACGCAGAAGGACTTGCCGCCCGCCTCCGCCGCCATCGGCAGTGCCTCGAACACCCCGGGCGCGACCCGCACCGGCGCTTCCGTGCCGGCGCCGTCGCGCAGGTGCAGGTACCAGCGGCCGGCGGGCAGCGGGACGGTGCCGGCGAGGGACTCCAGCGTGCCGGGGCGCACGGTGGCGGTGAAACGGCGCCCCTCGTACGGGCCCGGCTCCGCGGCGTCCTCCGGCACGGACGGCAGCGGCGGGATCGCGCTGGACGGCGGCGGGAAGCCGGGGCGGCGGCCCGGTACGCCGTCGGCCTGGACCGGGACGGCGTGTTCCACGCGGTGCGTGCCGTGGCGGAGCACCAGTTCGGCCGGGCCGGGGGCGGAGCCGGGCGCGAGGCGGCCGGCCACGACCAGGGCGCCCTCGGCGGTCCAGCCGATGGCGTCGGCCACCGGCTGCGGGGTGCGGTCGCGCAGCACCAGCTTCCCCGACGCCTTCGCCTCGACCAGCAGCCGCCGCGGCGTCCCGCCGAGCCGGGGGTCGGTGCCCAGGTCGTAGTGGCCGGCGGGCAGCGCGCCGTCGAGGTGGACGGGGTCGGCGTGCCCGGGGTTCAGCAGCGCGACGTCCCAGCTGTCGGTGTCCTCAGGGCGGATCTCCTTGGGCCCGGCGTCCAGCGCGGGCCGGGCGGCCGCCAGGTCGGCGAGGGGCACGCGGGCCCGGCGGACGCCGTCGTCCCTCTCCCCGGGGACCGCGGGCTCCAGCGGGTACTCCAGCACGGTGGGCGTCGCGGAGTGCGTCAGCCGTACCGCCGTCGCCTGTGGCGCGCCCGTGAAGTCCAGTTCCACCGAGGTGCCGTCGCCGGTCGCCCGGTGGCCGGTCAGCCGCCGTACCTCCGGCTCCACCGACAGGTGCAGCCGCCCCTGCCGGTAGTACGGCACGAGCCGCATGCCGCCGCCGGCCGCGTACGACGGCGGGGACGCCCCCGAGCCCGCGTCCGCGGCCCGCAGGCCCGCCTTGCGGATGACCCCCTTCGCCGCGACGACCACCCCGAGCCGCCAGCGGCCGGCCCGTGGTTCGCCCTGGCGGCGGCCGGTGGTCAGCCGCGCCGGGTCGATGGTGATCTCGAAGCCCGACCAGTCGTAGCAGTGTTCCTCCTGGCGCGAGTTGAGGGTCGCGGCGGGCTCCTGCCGGATCCTGACCGGCAGCAGCACCACCTTGGCCCGGCGGCCGTGGCCGTGGACGGCGACCGCGGTGATGTGCGCGGCGCCCTTGCGGTCGGCGTCGATGTTGCGCAGGTAGGCGTAGCCGCGCAGGACGAGCCGGCCGTTCTCCCGCACCACCTCGCGCACCCGCGCCCGGACGGGGAAGTCCGCGCGCCGCAGCCGGGCCGCCGAGGCCGGCAGGGCGATCCGGCCGCCGTCGGCGCCGCGCAGCACCGCCCGCTTGCGCAGCGGCGGGCCGGTGACGCCGAAGCCGGCGGAGTTGCGCTGCTCGTGGTCGAGCACCGTCAGCAGGTCGTCGAGGCGGTCCTTGACGATCAGGTGCCACTTGATGCGCAGCCCGGCGGTCAGCTCGGGGAAGAGGGTGGGGTCGACCCGGGTGAGCCAGTCGCGGCAGCGGTCCATGAAGACCCGCCGGTACTCGGGGCCGGCCATCGGCAGGGCGTCGATGAAGTACAGCAGGTCGTCGGTGAGGACCGAGCGGTCGTAGGCCCGTTTGAAGGAGGTCCAGCGCGTGCGGGCCGGGTCGCCGAGGAAGCGGCTGACGTGGTCGACGGCGGCGATCCGGTCGCGCACGCCCTTGACGTCGGTGCGGCGCCGGGTGATGGAGCCCTCGCGGATCCGCCAGTAGTAGACGTGCTCGTGCGTCACGTCGACGGCGTCGGCGAGGAAGTGCGCGGGGATGGTGAGCGGGGTGTCCTCGTAGAGCACGCCCTCGGGGAAGGCCAGGTGGTGGCGCTCCCAGAAGGAGCGGCGGAAGACCTTGTTCCAGGCGACCCGGTCGGACAGCAGGCTCAGGTCCCGGGTGATGTGGGTGCCGGTGACGGTGCGGGTCATGTCCCGGTGCTGCCAGGCCTGGCTGCGGCCGTCGGCGGTCAGCCGCCACACGTTGCCGGTCGCGAAGTCCGAGCCCGACCCGTCCAGCAGGCCCACCAGCCGCTCGTAGGCGTGGGGCGGCAGGATGTCGTCGCTGTCGAGGAAGCACAGGTACTCGGTGCGCGGGTCGGCGTGGCGGGTGCCGGTGTTGCGGGCGTGGCCCAGTCCGCCGTTGTCCTGCCGGACCAGGCGGAAGCGCGGGTCGCGGTCGGCGAAGCCCTGGGCGATCTCCGGGCCGGAGTCGGTGGAGCCGTCGTCCACCATGACCACGTCGAGGGCGTCGAAGGTCTGTGCGGCGACCGACCGCAGGCATTCCTGCAGCCAGCTCTCGACGTTGTGGACCGGAACGACGACCGTGAGGCGGGGCGTGCGCGACACCATGGTGACGTGGCCCTTTCCGGACGAGGGCGACAGGGGGCGAGGGGTTCAACTCGTGATCGCGTCCTCGGTCACCTCGCCTGCGCCTTTCGGGTGATCCACCGGGCGCCGGGGGCCGCTCCTGCCTACGCTCGGCGCTATGCCTCGGTTCAGTGTGATCGTCCCGGTATGGAAGACCCAGGGTTACGTCCGTGCGTGCCTGGAGTCGGTGCTCGGGCAGCGGTACGCGGACCTGGAGCTGATCGCGGTCGACGACTGCTCGCCCGACGGGTCGGCCGCCGTCGTCGACGAGGTCGCCGCCGCCGACCCCAGGGTGCTCCCGCTGCGGCGGCCCCGCAACGCGGGGCCCGGCCCGGCCCGGAACGCGGGCGCGGCCCGGGCCAGCGGCGACTACCTGCTCTTCCTCGACTCCGACGACCTCCTCGCGCCCGGCGCCCTGACCGCCCTCGACGCGAGGCTGCGGGCCACCGGCGACCCGGAGGTGCTGCTCTTCGACCACGACCGGGTCGACGTGTGGGAACACCGCACGGAGAGCGGGGACGGCGACTTCCTGCAGGCGGCCGCGCTCGCCGGGCACGCCGTCTTCCGGGCCACCGAGCGCCCGCAGTGCCTGACCGTCTTCCCCGCCGCCTGGAACCGGGTGGTGCGGCGCGACTACTGGGCCGGGTTCGCCTTCGGTGCCGGGCCGTACGAGGACGTTCCGGTGGCGTACGAGATGCTGCTCGCCGCCCCCCGCATCGCCTGCCTGGACCGGGTCTGCGTCACGTGGCGCGGGCGCCGCCGCGGCAGCTTCTCCAGCACGCCGGGCCCGCAGCACCTCGTCCTGGCCGACCGGTACGACGCACTGCTGGCCCGGCACGACCTGCCGGTGCTGCGCGCCGAGCGGGACCGGCGGCTCACGGCCGTCCTGGACGACCCCGGGCGGCTGCGCCCGCAGGACCGCGCCGCCTTCTTCCGCCGAGCCGGGCTGCCGGGCACCTTCGCCGCCCACCGCGCCGCGGAGCTGGGCACCCGGGCCGCCCGGCGGCTGCGCACGCACCGCAACGCCGCCGCCCGCGAGGTGTACCGCCGCTGGTACGCCCTGGAACGCCGCCGCCCGCTCGACGACGACCTGGTGGTGTACGCGGCGTACTGGAACCGGGGGGTGCTGTGCAGCCCCGCCGCGATCTACCGCAAGGCCCGCGAGCTCGCCCCGCACCTGCACGGGGTGTGGGTGGTCCGGCGCGGTGCGCAGGACGCGGTCCCCGAGGGCGTCGACCGGGTGGAGGCGAACTCCCGCCGCTACTGGGAGCTGCTGGCCCGCGCCCGCTTCCTGGTGAACAACGCCAACTTCACCGGGGAGGTCGTCAAGCGCCCCGGCCAGGTCTACCTGCAGACCCACCACGGCACCCCGCTCAAGCACATGGGCATGGACCTGCGCGCCCACCCGGCGGTGGCCAAGGGCATGAGCTTCCGCCGTCTGCTGGACCACGCCGACCAGTGGGACTACTCCCTGTCCGCCAACCCCCACTCCAGCGAGGTCTGGGAGCGGGTCTACCCCGGCGGCTACCTGACGCTGCCGACCGGCTACCCCCGCAACGACGTGTACTTCACCGCGGGCGCCGACGACGTGCGGCGGATCCGGGCCGCGCTGGGCATCCCGGACGGGGTCAGGGCGATCCTGTACGCCCCCACGCACCGCGACTACCAGCGGGAGTTCGTCCCGCAGCTGGACCTCGCCCGGCTGTGCCGGGCGCTGGGGCGGGAGTACCTGGTGCTGGTCCGCGCGCACTACTTCTACCCCGGGGCCGGCCCGGCGGCGCTGCCGGAGGGGGCGCTGGACGTCTCCGCGCACACACCGCTGGAGGAGCTGTGCCTGGCCTCCGACGCGCTGCTCACCGACTACTCGTCGCTGATGTTCGACTACGCCGGCCTCGACCGCCCGATCGTGGTCCACGCCGCCGACTGGGAGGTCTACCGGGCCGCCCGCGGGGTCTACTTCGACCTGGTCTCCGGGCGCCCCGGCGACACCCCGGGCGTGGTCGCCCGCGACGAGGCCGCGATCGCCACCGCCTTCCGCTCCGGTGCCTGGGCCTCGCCGGAGGCGGCCGAGCTGCGGGCGGCCTTCCGGGCCCGCTTCTGCCCCTGGGACGACGGCCGGGCCGCCGAACGCGCCGTACGGCGGGTGCTGCTCGGCGAACCGGAGCTGCTGCCCGTCCTCAAGCCGGACGAGCGCACCCCCGCGCCGCCTCGACCCGGACCTGGCCGTCTTCGCGGCCTGCCGCTACGCCGGCTACGGCGGCGACCCCGCCGCCGTAGCCGGCGTAGCGGCAGGCCGCGAAGA
>NZ_JARAVK010000135.1:0-25087 GCF_033792765.1 Streptomyces sp. PA03-6a
GACTGGGGACCTCCGCGGCCCGCCGTGGCGGTCAGCGCGCGGCCAGGACCGCCAGGCGCGCCGCGGAGGTCCCCAGTCCGGTCGGCCCGGTGGGCAGCCGGCCTCCCCCCACCGGGCGGCGCAGTTCCTCCTCGTCGTAGCGGCGGCAGCCGCGGTGCCAGGTCAGGATGCCCGCGAGCCAGTTCCGCAGCTCGCGCACATAACCGTCGAGCACCGCCCGCGCGTCTGCGCCGAGCCCGAAGTCGTCGTAGAGGACCGGGAGTTCGTTCGCGGCGACGTGCTGGAACTGCCGCATGCGCCCGGTCATCAGGTCGTGGACGACGGCGAGCGAGGCCTGCTCGTCGCAGTCGAAGAAGTTCTGCACGACCAGCAGGGCGTTGTGGATCTCGCCCTCGTACTCGATCTCCTTCTGGTACGAGAAGACGTCGTTCATCAGGCAGGCGTAGTCGGCGGCGGAGTTCTCCAGCGACCGCATCGGCCCGCTGCGGTAGACCTCCTCCGGCACCCGCTCGCCGTGGCCCAGCCGGCACAGGCTCATCGTCAGGTCGGAGCCGAAGGTGTGACGGCGCATCTCCAGGTAGTCGACCGGGTCGGGGATGCGGTTCTGCGCCTGGTTGGCCAGTTCCCACAGCCAGCCGGCGGTCATGTTCTCGACGGCCGTGCGGAAGCGGCGCCGCGCCTGCGGCTCCATCGGCCCGGCCGTCCGCGCCCACAGGTCGGCCAGGCTCCGCTCCAGGGCGCTGACCGGGGCCGGGGTGGCGGAGCCGTCGACCGGCATGAAGGCCGACAGCCGCTCGTTGGCCGCGCGGGCGCCGGCCAGGTCGCGGGTGCGGCCGTACACGGCGGGGAACCAGTCGTCGGCGTAGGTGCCCCAGGTGAGCCAGTCCGAGGTGAGGTCCAGCCCCTCGGGGGTCGCGTCGGGGTGGATGCCGGCGGCGCAGAGCGGGAAGTCGAAGGCGGTCAGCTTGTGCTCGTCCCACACGTGGGAGTGCGGGACCCCGGGCTGCGGCAGCAGCAGGCCCATCCGGTGCGCCCAGTCGACGACGTGGCGCCGGGCGGCGTCCAGGTGCGGGCTGAGCGTGGCCGGGAAGGGCATGTGGAAGTCGGGCAGCGGTGTCGGCCCGGTGCGCCGCGGCACATGGGTGAAGCCCCGGGCGCGGGCGGCCTCGGCGCGGCCGGTGGTCCGCACGGTGCCCGCCGACAGCCCGAGCCCACCGGGCAGCGCGAACGGCGACCACCCGGCGTCCGCGGCCCCCGCCCCGCCGCCGTTCATGTAGCGGCTGGAGCGCATGTGCCACTCGTGGCCGCCGGACTGCCAGTCCTGCAGGCCCTTCGCGTACGCCAGCACCCGCGCGCACTGCTCCGGGTCGAGCGCGTGCTCGGCGAACAGCGGCGGCAACTCGGTGAGCGCGGTGTTCTCGAACTGCTGGAGCCGGGAGGTCAGCAGGTCGTTGACCGACTCCGCGGCCTCCTGCGTCGTACAGCCGAGGAAGGTCTCCAGGACCAGCACCCCGTTGCTGAGCTCGCCCTCCTCCTCCGTCTCGCGCTGGTACGAGAAGAGGTCGTTGCGCAGGTGCACCGCGTCGGAGAAGGCGTCCCGCAGCACGAGCAGCGGCCGCGCCCCCGCGACGGCGGCCGGCACCTCGGCTCCGGCGGCGTACTCCACCAGCCCCGCCGACCAGGGCGCGCCGCCGACCTTGCGGCGCATCTCGATGTACTCCACGGGGTTGGGCACCCGGCCCGCGTTGATGTTGGACAGCTCCCACAGGGACTCGTTGAGCAGGTGCTCGGTGCTCTCGGCGAAGCGCCTGCGCCAGTCCATGGACATCGCCGGCACCGTGCGCGCCCACAGGTCGGCGAGGCCCGCCTCCACCGGGTTCCGCGGCTCGGGCATGCCCTGCGCCAGGTCCATCGGCATGAAGGCCGGCAGCCGGTCCAGGTACGCCTTGCCGCCCTCGCGGTCCTGCGTGCGCTTGAACGCCTCCAGGAAGTGGTCGTCGAAGAAGAAGACCCATACGTACCAGTCCGTCACCAGGGACAGGGCCGGTCCGGAGCAGTCCGGGTGCGTGTACGCGCACAGCAGCGCGTAGTCGTGCGAGTCGAGGTCGCCGGTGTCCCAGATGCCCGAGCCTTCCAGCATCCCCATCTCCCGCGCCCAGCTGCGGGAATGCTCCCGGGCCCGCTCCACGTGGGGATTGAGTCGCGCCGGGTGCGGCAGGTAGAAGTCGGGCAGTTCAAATGGCTGCGTCACTCGTTCAGCGCTACCCGGGGCCGGGGGCGCTATCCGGCATGACGGACAACCCATACGAACGGGTGAAAACACCCTGGGAACACCCCGGGAACGGCCGGGGAGGCCGGCCCGTGCGCCGGGCCGGCCCCCGTCGTCCGCGGAGGTCAGGCCCGCTTGGGGTGCTCCCCCCAGCTCCTGCACAGCGCCCAGATGACGAAGACGTCGATGGCGATGACGATGATCGCCCACACCGGGGTGTACGGCATCCACGCGAAGTTCACGACGATGTTGAACGCGGCCAGGGCGACACCGGCGACCCGGGCCCAGTCGGGGGCGTTCTGGAGCAACGCGGCGCCGACCACGATGACCAGCACGCCGAGCACGAGGTGGATCCAGCCCCAGGCCGTCAGGTTGAACTTGAAGACGTAGTCGCCCAGCCGGACCCAGATGTCGTCCTGCGCGATGGCCGAGATGCCCTCGAAGATCATCACGACACCGGAGACGATGAGCAGCACACCGGCGAAGGTGGTACCGCCCGACGCCAGGCCCGAGTGCGGGCGCCCGGTGACCGGCTGTGTCTGCTGGCTCATGAGATGGCTCCCGTCCCTCGCCGCCCGGGCTCGCTGCCCGGACACTCCACACGGTCCGCCCGGCCGGTGCGTACGGCCATCCGCGCTGCGCCGTCCGGGTGACCCAGGGGCGGCAAACCCCGGCAGGCGAGATCATCGGTGCATGACGACCACACTCCACCTCGCCCAGCAGCCCGAGGCCGACGCCCTGCTCTCCCGCAGTCCGCTGGCGGCCCTGGTCGGCATGCTGCTCGACCAGCAGATCCCCATGGAATGGGCCTTCTCCGGCCCCTGGACCATCGCGCAGCGCATGGGCCGCGACGACCTCGACTGCGGGGAGATCGCGGCCTACGACCCCGAGGCCTTCTCCGAGCTGCTCTCGCAGAAGCCCGCCGTCCACCGCTACCCGGGATCGATGGCCAAGCGGGTCCAGCAGCTGTGCCAGTACCTCGTGGAGCACTACGACGGTGACGCCGAGGCGGTCTGGCGCGAGGTGTCCGACGGCCGCGAGCTGCTGACCAGGCTCAACGAGCTGCCCGGCTTCGGGAAGCAGAAGGCGCAGATCTTCCTGGCGCTGCTGGGCAAGCAGCTCGCCGTGACGCCGAAGGGGTGGCGCGAGGCCGCGGGCGCGTACGGGGAGCGGGGCTCCCACCGGTCGGTCGCCGACATCACCGGCCCGAAGTCGCTGGACAAGGTGCGGGCCTTCAAGCAGGAGCAGAAGCGGGCCGCCAAGGAGGCGAAGGCCGCGAAGGGGTCCTGACCCTAACGACGGCGGCGCTTGGACGTGCCGAAGAGGGACCGGGTGATCTCCCGCCCGAGCTGGGTGCCGATGGAGCGGGCCAGCGACTGGAAGACACCGCTGCCCATCACCTGCTCCACCACACCCGTCCCCTCCTCCGGCCGCTCCCGGCGCCCCCGCCCGGCAGGCACCGGTGCGGACGGCCGCACGGGCGCCGGCGCCTGACGCCCGGCCAGCCGCTCGTACGCCGACTCCCGGTCCACCGCCTGCGCGTAGCGCCCGTACAGCGCCGAGTTCCCGATCGCCGCGTCCATCGCCGCGGGGTCGGCGGGGCCCATCAGCGACCGCGGCGCCCGCAGCCGCACCGCGGCGACCGGGGTGGGGGCGCCGTCCTCGTCGAGGACGGTGACCACGGCCTCGCCGGTGCCGAGCCCCGTGAGCAGTTCCTCCAGGTCGTACGGGGAGGTGGGGAAGGTGCGCACCGTCGCCTTGAGCGCCTTGGCGTCCTCCGGGGTGAAGGCGCGCAGTGCGTGCTGGACCCGGTTGCCGAGCTGGCCGAGCACCTCGGAGGGCACGTCCTTCGGGGTCTGCGTCACGAAGAAGATGCCGACGCCCTTGGAGCGGATCAGCCGCACGGTCTGCGTGATGGCCTCCAGGAAGGCCTTGCTCGCCCCGGTGAACAGCAGGTGGGCCTCGTCGAAGAAGAAGACCAGCTTGGGCCGGTCCAGGTCGCCGACCTCCGGCAGGTCCTCGAAGAGGTCGGCCAGCAGCCACATGAGGAAGGTGGAGAACAGCTGCGGCCGGTCCTGCACGGCGGGCAGTTCCAGCACGGAGACGACGCCCCGCCCGTCGCCGTCCGTCCGCAGCAGCTCGGCGGTGTCGAACTCGGGCTCGCCGAAGAAGGCCCCCGCCCCCTGTGCCTCGAAGGCCGTCAGCGACCGCAGGATCACCCCGGCCGTCGCCGGCGAGACCCCGCCGATCCCCTTCAGCTCCGGCTTGCCCTCGTCGCAGGTGAGGAAGGTGGCCACGGCCCGCAGGTCCTTCAGGTCCAGCAGTTCCAGGCCCTTGGTGTCGGCGTAGTGGAAGATCAGGCCGAGCGACTGCTCCTGCGTGGTGTTGAGCCCGAGCACCTTGGACAGCAGAACGGGACCGAAGCTCGTCACCGTGGCCCGCAACGGGATGCCCCGGCCCATGCCGCCGAGGGCGTAGAACTCGGCGGGGCAGCCGGCCGGGCTCCATTCCTGGCCCACCTCGGCGGCCCGCCGGGCAACGCGGTCGCCGGGCACCCCCGGGGACGAGATGCCGGAGACGTCGCCCTTGACGTCGGCGAGGAAGACCGGCACGCCCTGCGCCGAGAGTTGTTCCGCGACGAGCTGCAGCGTCTTGGTCTTGCCGGTGCCGGTGGCCCCCGCGACGAGCCCGTGCCGGTTGAGCACCGCCAGCGGGACGCGCACGGGCGCCTCCGGCAGCACCCGGTCCTCCCACAGCAGGGCGCCGAGTTCGAGGGCCGGCCCCGTGAAGGCGTACCCCTCGGCGATGGCCCGGGCGGTGCCGGGCGGGCTCGGCGTGGTCATGGGCTGCTCCACTGCTCCCGCTATCACCGTATTTGCCCACCATCGCACTCCTGCGCCGTTGCTGCGCCCGTACGCCCTTGCCCGGTAGGCTTTCCGTGTGATCTTCAAGCGCATCGGAAGCGGGCGGCCGTACCCCGACCACGGCCGGAAAAGCACCCGTGAATGGGCGGACGTCGCCCCACGTCCGGTACGCCTCGACCAGTTGGTCACCACCAAGGGCAACCTCGACCTGGAGACCCTCCTCGCCGAGGACTCGACCTTCTACGGGGACCTGTTCGCGCACGTCGTGAAATGGCAGGGCGACCTCTACCTGGAGGACGGGCTCCACCGGGCCGTGCGCGCGGCGCTGCAGCAGCGCCAGGTGCTGCACGCCCGCGTGCTGGAGATGGACTGACCCCCGGACCGCTCCGCGGGCCCGTCTCCGCCGGGGGACTCCTTCGCCCTTTCGGGTTCAAGTGCCCCTCATTGGCCCCGATTGGTTGATCGTTTAGTAGGCCCGGACGCCCGATCGCACTACGCTGCGCACATGAGCATGCTGACGCCCCCTGGCATGGGCGGAAAGTACCGGGTCACCGGGAACCAGTACCCCCGGATGCGCCGCCCCCGGAGCAGGGTGCGCATCGTGGCGGTCGTCGTGACGACCGTCGCCGTTGTCGGCCTGGCCGGCTGGGGCACGCTCCAACTGGTCGACGTCTTCGGCGGCAAGTCCACGCCCGCGAAGAACGCCGCGGCCAAGGCAGAGAACGCCGCCAAGGAACGCACCTGCAAGGCGGCGGCCGCACCGGGCTCGGCCTCGACGGTGCCCACCGCCTTCCCGGAACCCGGGGAGCTCACGGTCAACGTCTACAACGCCACCGCCAAGGGCGGCCTGGCCAAGGACACCGCCGACGAGTTCGCCGCACGCGGCTTCAAGGTGGGCACCTTCGGCAACGCCGACCCCGAGTACGACCGCAAGGTGCAGGTGGCCGCGCTGCTGATCGGCGGCCACGGGCCCAAGGCCGAGGCCGCGATGAAGCTGGTCGGCGCCCAGGTCAAGGGCACGGTCACGCTGAAGCCCGCGGCCGCCGGCTCCAAGCGCCCCACCGGAACGGTGGACGTCATGCTCGGCAAGGGCTTCACCAAGCTCTCCGGCGACAAGGCCGTCGAGAAGGCCCTCGCCGCCCTGGCCCGGCCGAGCGCGGCGCCGAGCGCCGGCGCCTGTTAGGCCCACGGTTCCCGTCGCGTCGTACGACGGGACCGGCCGCCGGGGCATGGGCCCCGGCGGCCGGTTCCGCGTGTCGTGGGACGACCGGTGTCAGCCGGCCGTGCCGTAGAGGCGGTCGCCCGCGTCGCCGAGGCCAGGGACGATGTAGCCGTGCTCGTTGAGGTGGTCGTCGACCGCCGCCGTGACCACGGTGACCGGCTTGCCGGCGAGCGCGCGCTCCATCGCCTCGACGCCCTCGGGGGAGGCGAGCAGCACCACGGCCGTCACGTCGTCGGCGCCCCGCTCGATCAACAGGTCGATCGCGGCGATCAGCGTGCCGCCGGTGGCCAGCATCGGGTCGAGGACGTACACCTGCCGCCCGGACAGGTCCTCCGGCATGCGGGTGGCGTAGGTCTTGGCCTCCAGGGTCTCCTCGTCGCGGATCATGCCGAGGAAGCCGACCTCCGCGGTCGGCAGGAGGCGCACCAGGCCCTCCAGCATCCCGAGGCCGGCCCGCAGGATCGGCACGACCAGCGGACGCGGGTGGGACAGGCGCACGCCCGTGGTGTCCGCGACGGGGGTGCTGATGTCCACCTGCTCGGTGCGCACGTCACGGGTCGCCTCGTAGGCGAGCAGGGTGACCAGCTCGTCGGCCAGCCGACGGAAGGTCGGCGAGTCGGTGCGCTCGTCGCGCAGGGTGGTGAGTTTGTGCGCCACCAGGGGGTGGTCGACGACGTGGATCCGCATGTCCACGACTCTAACGTTCGGCCTGTCCCCCGGCCCGCCCGGTCCGTGCGGCCGGTCACGCTTCGAACCACCCGGGAGGGGGAATGCGTGCCCTTACGCCCGGACCTGTCCCGGCCGGGCACGTGGATCTCTAGGGGTGGTGCCCCATGGCGGAGCGCGGCAGCGACGGCGCCGGCGCGGACGACACGGGCGACGCCCGTACGCAGCAGGATCGCGACGCCGAACGCAGACGGCGGCGCGCCATGTTCCTGCGCGAGCTCAACGAGGCCAAGGAACTGCGCGACCGCGTCCAGCCACGCCGGGCGCGCGCGGCACGCGCACGCCAGCAGATGCGGATGCGGACGTTCCGCTGGTAGTCCCCAGGTCGGCACAATGCCCCCACCTGGCGGGCGCCGAGGGGGTCCCCGCAGGCCGCCACGCGGAAAAAAGCCGGAAGGCCTCTCACGACGCAGCGCGGAAGACCCTTCGCAAAGCCGAGGTTTCTGCCACGATGCCGAGTGTGGGCGGGGACCTGCGCCAGATCATTCGACTCCCGCCCGAAAGTCCGGACGGCCTGAGACCTGTGGGAGAGTCACGGTGTACTTCGCCGCACTGCTCGCGCGCACCGAGGACGGTTGGGAAGCGCGCGAGACCGATCTCGACGATGTGGAAACCCTCGGCGACCTGACCGACTTGGCCCGGGCGGCTTCAGCCGGGGAGGATACGGTCCTGGTCTTCATCGAACAGGAGGACGCCTGGTTCGGCGTCGTCCGCGTCGACGGGGAGGAGGACCCGCGGATCTACGTGTCCGACGCCGCCGCCGCGGCGCGCAGCTCGTACGGGGAGATCCTGCTCACCGACGAACTGCTGGGCCGCGACCCGGAGGACCTGGACGAGATCGTCGACCTCGACGGCACCGAGGAAGGTGACGCCGACGAACTCGACGACGACGTGGTGCCCGGCCCGACGGAGGTCCACGTCCCCGTGGGCCCGCTCGGGGACGCCGAGCTCCTCGCGGACTTCGGCATGAGCGACAAGGAGCTGCTGGCCCTCAGCGGCGACGGCGCGCTGACCGGGGAGGCGCTCGGGGAGATCGCCGACTCGCTGGGCTGCGCCGACGTGCTGGAGGCGGTCCGCTGACCGCGCCCGACCCGCTGCGCGACCCCTGGGTCGCCCCGATGCGGCTCGCCCTGGAGGAGGCCCGCCTCGCCCCGCGCACCGGCGACGTGCCGGTGGGCGCGGTGGTGCTGTCCCCGCAGGGCACGGTCATCGGGCGTGGCCGCAACGAACGCGAGGCGGTCGGCGACCCGACCGCCCACGCGGAGGTCCTCGCCGTCCGCGAGGCCGCGAAGGCGCTCGGGGAGTGGCGGCTGACCGGCTGCACACTGGTGGTGACCCTGGAGCCGTGCACGATGTGCGCGGGGGCCGTCATCGCCTCCCGCCTCGAACGCGTGGTCTACGGCGCGCTCGACGAGAAGGCCGGGGCGGCGGGCTCCCTGTGGGACCTCGTCCGCGACCGCCGGCTCAACCACCGTCCGGAGGTGATCCACGGCGTGCTCGCCGAGGAGTGCGGTGAGCTCCTCACCCGCTTCTTCCGGTCAAAGGATTTCGGAGCACACCCGGACGTCCGCTAAGCTCTCTCTCGGTAGCGTGTCCGAGCGGCCTAAGGAGCACGCCTCGAAAGCGTGTGAGGGGGCAACTCCTCCGTGGGTTCAAATCCCACCGCTACCGCTCTGAACTGGTGAGGGGCGGCGCCTGGGAAATTTTCCCGGGTGCCGCCCCTTGTCGTGGTCTCGTTTCTGGTCTCAGTTGGCCGGCACGAGGGCTCCTGAGGAGGCGTCGTCGTCCTCCCCCGATCCATCCGGCAGGGAGCCCCACAGAGTGCTTCCGAGCCGGAATACGGCCACCACCGAGGGAGACATGCGCACCCGCTCTGTCACATCGGTTGTCGCCATCACCGTCCTCGCCGGGCTCACCGCATGCAGCACCTCCCCTCAGCCGCAGGAGTCTCAGGGCCACGTCGCCCCGTCCCGACCTTCAATGACGTCGACCGCTTCACGCTCCGGCCCGGGCGACGTTCCGATGCCCAACTTCCTCGGCGGCAACGTGAAGCGGGCGGTCGAGCAGATCGGCCCCGACGCTGACGTGCAACTCTTCGACGCGAGCGGAGAGCATCGCACGATCGGGGACGGCGATGCATGGAAGATCTGTAGTGCGAAGACGACTCCCGATCAGCTCATCGTCTTCGGCGCAGTCATGAGTAACGAGAACTGCTGACGGTTGTGTCAGCAAGTCGGCCGCGGGCCCCGCTGCGGCAGCACTCAGCATCGCAGTGCCGCTGTACGGAACCGATGACGCCGCCAGGGGACCATGCGCAGGACAGCTACCCCCCACCGTGGGGGCTGGTCGCAACCGTTCGGCACGCCGGCCCACCGCCACCGCCGCGAGCGACGACCCCCCGTGGTACCCGCCCCTTCCGGACCGGGCGTTCTCGGCGTTTTCCGGCCTTCCGAACCCGCTGTGGCGAGCGTCACACACGGAGCGGGGCGGGCCCGTGGATCACCCGCAAGGAGGCCTTCCGTCACCCGGTCTGATTGGGCCATCCGGTGGATACACTCCAGCCATGGCGCAGGCGAAGAAAATCACCATGTACGTCATCGTGGCTTTCGTGCTCTATACGATCGTGACATCGCCGGCCCGCGCAGCCGATCTCGTGCAGATAGGCTTCCAGGGCATATCGGACGCCGCCAAGGGCGTCGGGGAGTTCATGACCGCGCTGGTCAACTGACCGGCCGGGAGCCGGTGAGGAGCACAGCACCGTGATACGCCACCTGGTCCTTTTCAAGCTCGGCGAAGGCGTGGAGCGCGACGACCCGCGGGTCGTGGCCGGCGTCGACGCCTTCGAGCGGCTCGGCGGGCAGATCCCCGAGCTGGCCTCCTGGGAACTGGGCTGGAACATCTCGGACCGCCCGATCGCCTACGACTTCGCCATCAATTCCTCGGTGGCGGACGCCGACGCGCTCAAGACGTACCTGGAGCATCCCGCACACCAGGCCGGGGTCGCGCTGTGGCGCGAATTCTCCACCTGGGTGGTCGCCGACTACATGTTCGAGTGACCCCCCGCGGCGGCCCCTCGGGCCCCGCTCCTGCCGTACAGCCCTCCGCCCGCCGGGCGGAGGGCTTTTTCATCGAGGGCCGCGCCTCACTTGCACACAGTCCACATGAATTGTGATGCTATGACCGCTTTTGCCGGATGAGTGGACCGATGAGGAGTGGCATGTCCGTGTCGGCCCGACCCGCGTCACCATCGACCTCCGGAGACGGCAGCGGGACCGGTACGACCACCGGCGGCGGCAATCGCGGCGGAAGCACCAACAGCAACGCGGTGGAGGCGCGGGCGCTGACACAGGTGCTGTTCGACCAGCTGTCGGGGCTGGAGCCCGGCACCCCGGAGCACTCCCGGGTCAGGGCCGCCCTCATCGAGGTGAACCTGCCGCTGGTGCGGTACGCGGCCGCCCGCTTCCGCAGCCGCAACGAGCCGATGGAGGACGTCGTCCAGGTCGGCACGATCGGGCTGATCAACGCCATCGACCGCTTCGACCCGGAACGCGGGGTGCAGTTCCCGACGTTCGCGATGCCGACCGTGGTGGGCGAGATCAAACGTTACTTCAGGGACAACGTCCGCACCGTTCACGTCCCGCGCCGGCTGCACGAGCTGTGGGTCCAGGTCAGCGGCGCCATCGAGGACCTGACGGTGGCCCACGGGCGCACCCCCACCACCGCGGAGATCGCCGACCGGCTCAAGCTCTCCGAGGACGAGGTGCTGGCCTGCCTGGAGGCCGGGCGGGCGTACCACGCCACGTCCCTGGAGGCGGCCCAGGAGGGCGGCGACGGGGCGCCCGGGCTGCTGGACCGGCTCGGCTACGAGGACCCGGCCCTGACCGGCGTGGAGCACCGGGACCTGGTGCGGCACCTGCTGGTGCAGCTCCCCGAGCGGGAGCGGCGGATCCTGCTGCTGCGCTACTTCGGCAATCTGACGCAATCGCAGATCAGCGCCGAACTCGGGGTTTCGCAGATGCACGTCTCCCGGCTGCTCTCGCGCAGCTTCGCCCGGCTGCGATCCGCAAACCAGCTCGAATCGTAACCCTTAAGGACTACCCACCCCCCGGGAAATAAGTCGACATGGCGCTACAGCGCGTTGCCGACATGTGACATTCTGCGGGAACTGCGTTTGTCGCGGTCCGGCCTCCGGTATTCCAGTGGGGGAACGAACCGTCGCCCGCGACACCCGTCCGCGACCTCAAGGGGGTGGCATGTCCGTAGAAGTGGGCAGTCCGAAGGTGCTGAACTCCGACGCGCCGCACGATGCTCCTGACGACAAGGCCATCGACACCGCCGGCACCGCCGTCGCCGACACCGCCGCCGTCGACAGCACGATCGAGGCCATCGACACGAGCGTCGACACCCGCACGCTCTCCCGCTCGCTGTTCCTGCGGCTCGCCGAGCTGCCGGACGACAGCCCGGAGCGGACGTACGTACGGGACACGCTCATCGAGCTCAACCTGCCGCTCGTGCGTTACGCGGCGGCCCGCTTCCGCAGCCGCAACGAGCCGATGGAAGACATCGTCCAGGTCGGCACGATCGGGCTGATCAAGGCGATCGACCGCTTCGACTGCAACCGCGGGGTGGAGTTCCCCACCTTCGCGATGCCCACGATCGTCGGCGAGGTGAAGCGCTTCTTCCGCGACACCTCGTGGTCGGTGCGGGTGCCGCGCAGGCTGCAGGAGCTGCGGCTGGCGCTGACCAAGACCAGCGACGAGCTCGCCCAGCGGCTGGACCGCTCGCCCACCGTCTCCGAACTCGCGGCGGCGCTCGGCGTCTCCGAGGAGGACGTGGTCGACGGCCTGGCGGTCGGGAACGCGTACACCGCGAGCTCGCTGGACTCGCCGCCCCCGGAGGACGACGGCGGCGAGGGCTCGCTGGCCGACCGGCTGGGCTACGAGGACACCGCGCTGGAGGGCGTGGAGTACCGCGAGTCGCTCAAGCCGCTGCTCGCCCAGCTGCCCGCGCGGGAGCGGCGGATCATCATGCTCCGCTTCTTCGCCAACATGACGCAGTCGCAGATCGGCGAGGAGGTCGGCATCTCCCAGATGCACGTCTCCCGGCTGCTGACCCGGACCCTGGCGCAGCTGCGCGAGGGACTGACCGCCGAGCAGTAGGGCGGGGCCCGGCGACGGAAGGACCGGGCGGTTCATTCCTGACGGTTCGTCAGTACACTGGCGGGATGGTGCACATACCACCGGGCCGCCGGGGCGCGCTGGCCGCTGCCTCGGCGGCCGTCGTCTGCCTGGGTGCCTTCGCCGCGCTGGGCCCGGACTGCGAGGGCAACGGGCCGGGCTACGTGGCCGTCGGCGCCCCGGGCCCGGCGGGCGGCCCCGCGGTGAACGCCCCGCCCTCCGGCGACGTGGACCTCGTGCCGCTGGACGGCCGTACGGGCTCCCCGGCCGGACCCGGCCGGACGGCGCCCACCGCGCCGGGCGCACCGGCCGGCAGCGGCGGCGCGGGCTCCTCACCTCCGGCGGACGTACCGGAGGGGCCGGACAGGCCCGGCGCCACGAGCGGCCCGCCGCGGCCGGGCGGCACCGCGCCGCCCGCGACGGCCTCCGGCGGCTCCACCGCGCGGCCGGCCCCGGGCGGTTCCGCGTCCGTCCCGTCCCCACCGGCGACCGGTGCGCCGGCGCACCTGGTGGTGAGTGCGGTCGAACGCACGGCGGCCGCCGACCGCTGGTGCGAGAAGGTCACCGTCACCCTCGCCAACACCGGGGATCGTGCCGCGACGACGGGCACCGTCACCTTCGGCACGCACGTCATCGGCCTGCTGGGCGTCGACTGGGCCACGCTGCGCAGCAGTCGTGCCGCACCGGTGCCGGTCCCCGGCGGCGGCAGCGCGAAGCGCACCTGGGAGGTCTGCGTCGAGGCGTGGCGGGTGCCGCTGGGCATGCACGTCGAGACCCGGGACGTCTCGGTCGCGGACTCCTGAACGCCGGTACGCCCCGGGGACGCGGAGGCGGGGACCGGCCCGTCCCGGGACCGGCCCCCGCCTCCCCGGGGAGGAGCGGTGGTGCGCTCAGCCGGCCAGGTAGGAACGGATCTCGCCGAGGGTGCCGGTGTCGCTGAGGAACCCGATGTGGGTCGTGCACGCCACCAGGTGGTTGTTCGCGCCGCTCAGCGGGGTGCTGGTGTACGGGATGATGATCCCGTCGCACGGCGAGTACCAGGTCGCGTAGACCGTGCTGCCCGGCGTCTCGTCACCGCTGCTGATGGTGCGGACGAAGGACGAGCCCGGCAGCATCTCGACGCAGGACGCGTAGATCACGCAGGCCGAGGCGTAGGTGGTGCCGTGGTTCGCGCCCGCCACCGAGGCGACCCGGCGGACGGAGGAGGTGCCGCCGAGCTGCGTGAGGTACCACTGGGTGACCAGGCCGCCCATCGAGTGGTTGACGATGTCGACCTTGGTCGCGCCGGTGCGGGTCAGCACCTGGCGCACGTAGCTCGCCAGCCCCGCGGCGCTGGTCTTGTTCGACTGGGCCCAGTTGTACTCGTACGCGAAGAGCTCGCTGCGGCTGTAGCCGCCGGCCACGAAGACCGACTCCGCGTAGTCCCAGTTGCTCGCGCTGCCGGTGTAGCCGTGCACGAAGACCACCGGGGTGTGGGTCGCGGCGTTCGCGGTGCCGGGCATCACGAAGGTGCCGAGGCCGACGGCGGCCGCCACGGTGAGCAGGATCGCCCATATTCGTCGCATCTGAACTCCTTGTCGTGGGGGTCGACAGGAGTCTCCGAGCGGCACGCGGGCGACGGACCGGTGGAATCACCAGTGTCTTCCTGTCATGCACGGAACATGATGCAGGACCCTTCCCTCCCGGTGGACGCCAGCAGACACTGGCGTCATGGAGGCCGGACGGAGCGACCCCGCCGCGTGGCCGCCGGCGCTGTACGGCCGGGACCGCGAACGCGCCCTCCTGGACGCCCTGTCGGACCGGGCCCGGCAGGGCGGGGGACGGGCGCTGCTGCTGCTCGGCGGACCGGGCACCGGACGCACCTGCCTGCTCACGGGCGCGGCGCGCACCGCCGCCGCGGCCGGTGCGACCGTGCTGCGCACCGACGGCGTACGGGCCGAGGCGCGGGTCCCGTTCGCGGCACTGCACCGCACCCTGCTGCCGGTCGCCCCGCGCGTGCGGGCCGTACCGGGGCCGTACGGCGTGGCGCTCACGGAACTCCTCGCCGGGCGGGTGCCCGCCGGGGGCGAACTCGCGCTGGGCGCCGCGCTGTCCGGCCTGGTGGCCGGACTCGCCCGCCCGGCACCGCTGCTGTGGTGCGTGGACGACGCGCAGTGGCTGGATCCCGCGACGCTGCGCGCGCTCGGCATGGCGGCGCGCCGTCTCACGGGCCTCGCGGCCACCGTGCTGTTCGCCGCCGACGAGGGCTGCCCCGCCGCCGGAGCGCTGGAGGACCTGGACGTCCTGCGCCTGCGCCCGCTGGCACCGGAGGCCGCACGCCGGATGCTCGCCGACCGGTTCCCCGGGTTGCCGCCGCGCGGCGCGGACGCGGTCGCGGTGCTCGACCTGGCCGCGGGCAACCCGCTGGCCCTGGTCGAACTGGCCGGGGCGGCCGTGGACGGGCGGCTGCCGGAACCGCCCGCGCTGCCCGCGGGGAGCCGGCTGCGGGAGCGGCACCGGCAGCGCTTTCACGCCCTCACGCCGGGCGCCCGCACGGTGGTGGCGCTGCTGCTCTGCGGCGGGCCGCTGGCCGTACCGGTGCTGGAGTCCGCCGCCCGCCGCTGCGGGCTGGGCGCCGGCAGTGTCGAGGAGGCCCGCGCCTGCGGCCTGGTCGACCTGCGCGACGGGACGGCGACCGTGCCGGGACGGCTGCTGCGCGCCTCGCTGGCCGCACTGCTCTCCCCCGCCGACCGGCTGGCCGCGCACGCGACGCTGGCCTCGGTGCTGGACCCCCCGGCTGCCCGGCTCTTCCGGGCGCTCCACCGGCTCGGCCGGTCGGCCGGCCCGTCGCCGGACACCGAACGGGAACTGGAGGCCGCGGCCGGGGCCGCCCGCAGGTCCGCCGGTCATGCCGCGGCCGCCGCCGCGTGGGAGCGGGGCGCCGAGGCCACCGCCCGTCCGCACACCCGGGTCCGGTGGCTGGTCGCGGCCGCCGCCGACGCGCAGGCCGCCGGGGAGACCCGCCGGGCGCGCGGACTGATGCGCCGGGCCGGCGCACAGGGCGGCCCGGCGCCGGGCGGGGCGCCGGGCGCCCTGGTCCAGGGCGAGATCGAACTGCGCGACGGGGTGCCCGCCGTGGCCTGCCGCGACCTGACCGCCGCGGCCGGCCGGTTCCCCGCCGACCGGCGCGCACCGGCCGTAAGGGCCTTGATGCTCGCCGGCGAAGCGGGGTGCGTGGCGGGCGACTTCGCCGCCTTCTTCGGCCTCGCCGAGCGTGCCGGCGCGCTGCGCCGCAGCGACGACCCGCCGGAACAGCGCCTGGTCTTCGACCACTTCGCGGGGCTCTCGGCGACCTTCCGGGGCCGGCACGACCGCGCGCAGTGGGCGCTGCGGCGGGTGGTCCGGCTCGCCGAGACGCTTCAGGACCCGGAGTCCGCGATCTGGGCCGCCCAGGCCGCGTACACCCTGGGGGACGCCCGGCGGGCGCACGCCCTGGCGACCGCGGCCGTGCACCGGGCCCGCCGGCAGGGCGCGGGCGCACTGGTGCCCGCGGCCCTGGTCTACGAGGCGCTGTGCGCGCTGGCGCTCGACCGGTACGCAGCGGCCGGGGCGGCCGCCGAGGAGGGGCTGCGGCTCGCGGAGGCGACCGGCCAGCGCAACCTCGCCGTCGACCACCTCGCGGTCCTGGCGCTGCTCGCGGCCCTGCAGGGCGACAGCGTGACCGCCGGGCTGCGGATGGCGGCCGCCGAAGGAGCCGTCGCGTCACGGGGGCTGGGCCGCCCCGGGGCCTTCAACTGCTGGGTCTCGGCCTGCGCGGACCTCGCGGCGGACCGGCCCGCCGACGCGCTGTCCCGCTTCGCCCGCATGCGCGGCGGCGCGGGCCAGGTGAACCTGGCGGTCCGGGGGATGGCCGCCCCCCACTTCATCGAGGCGGCGGTGCGCTGCGGACAGCGGGCGAAGGCCGCGGGGGCGCTGCGCGCGTACGAGCACTGGGCGGCGGCGAGCCGCAGCAGCGTACGACTAGCCCTGGCGCACCGCTGCCACGGGCTGCTGGCGGAGGACGACGCGAGCGCCGTGGACCACTTCCGGGAGGCGCTGCGGCTCCACCAGGACGACGACACCGTCCTGGAGCTGGCCAAGACGGAGCTGTTCTACGCCTCCCGGCTGCGGCGCACCCGCCGGCCCGGCGAGGCCCGGGGCCTGCTGCGGGACGCGGTGGCGGTGTTCCGGCAGTTCGACGCCCGCCCCTGGGCGGAACGGGCCGCGGCCGAACTGCGGGCCGCCGGGGACCGGGTGGGCCCGGTGGACCGGGAGCCCGGGGGCCGCCGGGAGCTGACGGCGCAGCAGAGGAGGATCTCCGAGCTGGTGGCGCAGGGCGCGACCAACCGCGAGATCGCCGACCTGCTGCTGCTCAGCACGCGCACGGTCGAGTACCACCTGCGGAACATCTTCAGCCGGCTCGGGGTGCGCTCGCGCGTCGAGCTGGCCTCGCTGTTCCGCTGAGCGGGGGCGGGGCCGCCGGACGCGGACGCGGGCGCACGACGGCCGCCGGACGGCCGGCGACCGCCGGCGTCCGGTGTCAGTGGACGTGGTGGGGTGGTGCGCCCGTCAGGCGACCGCGAACCAGACCACGGCGGCGATCACGACGACGGCCGCGACGATGCCGACGATCAGCCCGGTCTTGTTGCCGCCCGCGGCCTGGGCCTGGGCGGGCTCCTCGTCGACGAAGGCGCGGAACATCTGGGTGTTGCCGGCCGGGTCGTAGTTGTTGTCAGGGGTAGTCATGGGGCAGGACCCTAGCGAAGTCACGCTGCGCCGGTCACCCCCGCCCCGTCGTTGGGAAGGGGAACACCCCGGGAATACCGCTCGTCCCCGCCGTGTCCAAGACCACATGGCACTCATCGGCAACTCTGATCTCGACGTCTTCCCCCTCTGCCTCGGTGGCAACGTCTTCGGCTGGACCTCGGACGAGGCGACCTCCTTCGAGGTGCTGGACGCCTACGCGGAGGCGGGCGGCAACTTCGTCGACACCGCTGACGTGTACTCGGCGTGGGTCCCCGGCCACACCGGTGGGGAGTCCGAGACCGTGATCGGCTCCTGGCTCGCCAAGCGCGGCCGCCGCGACGACGTCGTCGTCGCGACCAAGGTCGGCTCCCACCCCGACTTCAAGGGGCTGAAGGCCGCGACCGTCAAGGCCGCGGCGGAGGAGTCGCTGCGCCGCCTGGGCACCGACCGGATCGACCTCTACTACACGCACTACGACGACCCCGCGACCCCGGTCGAGGAGATCGTCGGCGCCCTGGACGAGCTGGTCCGCGAGGGCAAGGTCCGCCACGTCGCGGCCTCCAACATCAGCCCCGAGCGGCTGTCGGCCTCGCTGGAGTTCGCCGAGCGCGAGGGCCTGACGAAGTACGTGGCGCTGCAGCAGCACTACAACCTGGTGGAGCGCGGGAGTTACGAGGGGCCGCTGCGCGAGGTCGTCGAGGCGCACGGCCTCGCCTCCGTGCCGTACTTCGGTCTGGCGCGGGGCTTCCTCACCGGCAAGTACCGGCCCGGGGTCGCGGTGGACAGCCCCCGGGCGGAAGGCGCGGGCGCCTACCTGGAGTCGGAGCGCGGCCCGCGGGTGCTGGCCGCGCTGGACGAGGTCGCGGCGGCGCACGGCGTGGAGCCGGCGAGCGTCGCACTGGCCTGGCTGCGGACCCGGCCGACCGTCGTCGCGCCGATCGCCAGCGCCCGTACGCCCGCGCAGCTGACCGCGCTGCTGGCTTCGGCGCCCCTGGAGCTGACCGCGGCAGAGCTGGAGCGTCTCACGGAGGCATCTGCCTGACCTGCGGCTTTTACCCGAAGACCCGTCTCCCTTGACCGGAGGCGGGTCGTTCCTTTTGGAGGTTTTTACCCGAAAGAATTTGCCTGCAGCAACCAACGTTCCTAAGGTTGCTTGAGGCAACCAATAAGAGTGGGAAGCGAGGCGCCATGGCGACGCAGGAGCAGTTCGCGGAGCTCGCGAGCCAGCTGCGTGCGATCCCGGTGGTCGCCCGCGAACTCAGCCGGGCCTGTCCACCGCAGTGCCCGCCGTCATCGCTCGGCGTGCTCTCGGTGATCAGCCGCCACGGCGAGATGCGGATGAGCCGGCTGGCCGAGCTGCTGGAGGTCGACATGTCGGTCACCAGCAGGCACGTGGCCCACCTCGCCGAGCGCGGCTGGATCGACCGGCTGCCCGACCCCCACGACAAGCGGTCACGGTTGCTGCGCCTGACCCCCGGCGGCACGGACATGCTGCGCGCCGCCCAGGACGGGGTCGCCGAGGCGCTGGCCCACCACCTGAGGGACTGGCCGGACGAGGACGTCACCGAGTTCTCCCGGCTGCTGGACCGGCTGCGCAGGGACTTCGCCGCCGACTGCCGCCCCCGTACACATTCCACGACGTGAAGAGGATGACGATGGCAACAACCGCACCACCGACCGGTGTGCGGGGGACCGATGCCCACGCAGGACACGCGGCCCCCATGTCGCACCGGCAGATCATGGAGGCCCTCACCGGGCTGATCCTCGGCTTGTTCGTGGCGATCCTGTCGTCCACGATCGTCTCCAACGCCCTGCCGAAGATCATTTCCGATCTGAACGGCGGGCAGAGCGCCTACACCTGGGTCGTCACCGCCGCCCTGCTCTCCACCACCGCCACCACCCCGCTGTGGGGCAAGCTCTCGGACCTGTTCAGCAAGAAGCTGCTGGTCCAGCTGGCGCTGGTGATCTACGTGGTGGGCTCGCTGGTCGCGGGCCTGTCGCAGAACGCCGGGATGCTGATCGCCTGCCGTGTCGTCCAGGGCATCGGCGCCGGCGGTCTGACCGCGCTGACCCAGGTCATCATGGCCGCGATGATCTCCCCGCGCGAGCGCGGCCGGTACAGCGGCTACCTGGGCGCGGCCTTCGCCCTCGGAACGGTCGGCGGCCCGCTGCTGGGCGGCGTGATCGTCGACACCGACTGGCTCGGCTGGCGCTGGTGCTTCTACGTCGGCGTGCCCTTCGCGATCGTCGCGCTGATCGTGCTGCAGAAGACCCTGCACCTGCCGGTCGTCAAGCGCCGGGTCAAGGTCGACTGGGCGGGCGCCTCCTTCGTCACCGCCGCCGTCAGCCTGCTGCTGGTCTGGGTGACCTTCGCCGGCGACAAGTACGACTGGATCTCCTGGCAGACCTACGCCATGGTCGCGGGCGCCGTCCTGCTCGTCCTGATCTTCGTCCTGGTCGAGTCCCGCGCGAGCGAGCCGATCATGCCGCTGCGGCTGTTCCGCAACAAGACGATCAGCCTGACCTCGGTCGCCTCGCTCTTCGTGGGCACCGCGATGTTCGGCGCCACGGTCTTCCTCAGCCAGTACTTCCAGCTGGCGCGCGGCGAGTCGCCGACGATGTCGGGCGTCATGACCATCCCGCTGATCGCCGGCCTGTTCGTCTCCTCCACGGCCTCCGGGCTCATCATCACCCGCACCGGGCGCTGGAAGGCGTTCCTGGTCTCCGGCGGCGTGCTGCTCACCGGCGGCCTCGCCCTGCTGGGCTCCCTGCGGGCCGACACCACGTACTGGCACCTGGCGCTCTTCATGGCGCTGCTGGGCCTCGGCGTCGGCATGATGATGCAGAACCTGGTGCTGGCCGTGCAGAACCAGGTGGGGGCCGCCGACCTCGGTGCCGCCAGTTCCGTCGTCACCTTCTTCCGCACGCTCGGTGGCGCGATCGGCGTCTCCGCGCTGGGCGCGGTGCTCGGCAACCGTGTGACGCACTACGTCAAGGACGGCCTGGCCGCCCTGGGTGTGAAGTCCACCGGTGAGTCCGACGGCGCGATCCCGGACCTGGCCACGCTGCCCGCACCGATCCGCCACGTCGTGGAGAGCGCGTACGGCCACGGCGCCGGCGACGTCTTCCTGGTCGCGGCCCCGGTGGCGTTCCTCGCGCTGCTGCTGGTGCTGTTCATCAAGGAAGTGCCGCTGAAGACCGCCAGCGGCCTGCAGCAGGCAGCCGGTGTCGCCGGCCACGCCGAGCAGACCCCGGTCATACCCGCCCAGGCCCCCGCGGCCGAGGCCGCCGAGGCGGTCGGCGTGCCCGCGCCGCCGGCCCCGCTGCCCGCCGAGGGCACCACGGTCCACGGCCAGGTACGCAACGCCGAGGGCGCGGGCGTGGAGCGGGCCACCCTGACCCTGATATCGCTCACCGGCCGGCAGCTCGGCCGCGCCTCCACCCGAGCCGACGGCGGCTACACGCTGACCGCGCCCGGCGCCGGCTCGTACGTCCTCATCGCCGCCGCCGACGGCCACCAGCCGCAGGCGTCCACCGTGGTGGTCGGCGAGGAGCCCGTCCCCTACGACGTGGTCCTGGCCGGCACCAGCGGACTGACCGGCACGGTGGTCGCCGAGGCGACCGGGATACCCGTCGCGGGCGCCATGGTCGTGGTGACCGACGTGCGCGGCGAGGTCCTCGCCACCGGCGGCACCGGCCCAGACGGCGCCTTCGGCTTCCAGGACCTGCCCGCGGGCGACTTCACCCTGGCCGTCAACGCCACCGGCTACCGGCCGGCCGCACTGCCGGTCGAGGTCGCCGGCAACGGCCCCACCCACGTCGAGGTCCCGCTCCGCACCGGAGCCCGCCTGCAGGGCACCGTCCTCGGCGGCGCCGCCCGCACACCGCTGCCGGAGGCCCGCGTCACCCTGATCGACGCGGCCGGGAACGTGGTGGCCACCGCCACGACCGGCACCGACGGGGCCTACGCCTTCGGCGACCTGGACGCCGGCGAGTACGCGCTGGTCGCCGGCGGCTACCCGCCGGTGGCCACCCAGGTCACCGTCGGCAACGACGCCACGGCCGGCCACGAGGACGGCTTCGACGTCGAACTGAACCACCCCGAGGGGTGAGCCATCGGCCGGTCCGTGCGCCTGCGGAGACGCACGGGCCGGTGAACGGGGGACAGCGGGTCCGGTCGGACGGCCGGGCAGGGGACGGCCCGGGCCGTCCCGGCCGGACCCGGCCGGGGGAACGCACCGAAGGGCGAGCGAGGTACATGAACACGACGGCAGGAGCCGGGCTGCGCGGGCGGATCCGGACGAAGGACGGTTGGGCGGTACCGCACGCCGTGGTGACCGTCACCGACATGACCGGGCAGCAGATCGCGCGGGAGGCGGCGGACGCCGAGGGCGCCGTGCGCACCGCCGCGCTGGCCCCCGGGGCGTACACCGTGATCGTGACGGCCGTGGGTTACCGCCCGGCCGCCGCGACGGCGCTGGTGACCGCCTCCGGCTCGGCGGACCTCGGGACCCTGCTGCTGGGCCGCGCCGGCGGCCTCGAACTGCCGCCACCCGGACCGTGGACGATCGACCCGGCGCACTCCGAGGCCGGCGCGGTCGCCCAGCACCTGGGCCTGTCCACCGTGCACGGCCGCTTCAGGACCTTCGCGGGCCGGATCGACGTCGCGGAGCAGCCGCTCGCGTCGTCCGTCGAGGCCGTGATCGACGCCGCCTCGATCGACACCGGCAACGGCACCCGCGACGAGCACCTGCGCTCCGCCGACTTCCTCGACGTGCGGGAGCACCCCACCGTCAGCTACCGCAGCACCTCGCTGGAGCCGTCCGCCGGCGACCGGTGGACCGTCCACGGGGAGCTGACG
Source organism: Streptomyces sp. PA03-6a (assembly GCF_033792765.1). Lineage (NCBI taxonomy): Bacteria > Bacillati > Actinomycetota > Actinomycetes > Kitasatosporales > Streptomycetaceae > Streptomyces > Streptomyces sp. PA03-6a. The sequence goes on from NZ_JARAVK010000135.1 coordinate 21,884, forward strand.
ATGCGCGGGATCACCCGCCCCGTCGACCTCGACCTGGCCTACCTGGGCACCGGCCCGGACGCCTGGGGCGGCGTGCGCGCCGCCTTCCGCGCGACGGCCGAACTGCGCCGCGAGGACTTCGCGATGAACTGGAACCAGGTCGTACGCGCCGGGATCGCCACCATGGGGACGACGCTGAGGGTCACCCTCGACATCCAGGCGGTCCAGGGGACGGCCCTCCCCGCCGTCCGGCCGCGGGAAGCATAGGCTGCCGTCCATGGCTGCCTACATCGCGACCAATACCAGCGTGCAACTCGACCAGTTGCTGGAATTCGTACGACCGCGCCACCGCGCCCTGCTGCTGACCACGCGCGCCGACGGCCGCCCCCAGGGCTCCCCCGTCGCCTGCGGGGTCGACGACGCGGGGCGCCTGGTCGTCTCGACCTACCCCGAGCGGGCCAAGGCCCGCAACGCCCGCCGTGACGCGCGGGCCTCCGTGATCGTCCTGTCGGACGAATGGGACGGCCCCTGGGTCCAGGTCGACGGCACCGCCGAGGTCATCGACTCCCCCGACTCGGTCGAGCCGCTGGTGGAGTACTACCGAAACATCGCGGGCGAGCACCCGGACTGGGACGAGTACCGCGCCGCCATGGTCAGGCAGGGCAAGTCCCTGGTGCGCGTGACCCCGGAACGCTGGGGCCCGATCGCCACGGGCGGCTTCCCGGCGCGGCTGGCCCCGAAGGACTAGGCCGTGTCGTCAAAGGAGCGCCGGCCGCCCGGAGGGCGGGCCCAGCGGCGTCTGGTGCGGTGCATCGCAAGGCGGAGAGTCGTCCTCGTAGTGGGCTACTCGGACGATTCGACAACGCAGCGAGGTGCCGTGCCAGGCGCCGCTGGACAGGCGGGACTTTGACGACACGGCCTAGGACCCGGCCCTGGGGTACCGGATGCCGGAAGGGGGCGGCGGCCCGGTGGCCGCCGCCCCCTTCCACGTCCCACGACCTGGGTTCAGCTCGGGTCGGTCAGGTCGTAGACGGTCGTTCCGCCCAGGGTGGTGGAGCCGAAGTTCTCCTCCACCCACGAGCTGATCTGCAAGGAGGTGCCGCTGCCGCCGCGGCCGCCGCCCCCGCCCATGCCGCCGGAGGCGATGAAGTAGTGGATCTTCCCGGCGGCCACGTACTCCTTGAACCGCTCCAGCGTCGGGGACGGATCGCTGCCGTTGAAGCCGCCGATCGCCATCACGGGCTTGCCGGTGGCCAGCTGGTAACCCGCGGCGTTCTGGGAACCGATGGCGGCGGCCACCCAGGTGTACGCGTCGGCGTCCTCCAGCAGCGCCTCCCTGGTGGCGTCGGCCACCTGTGAGCCGCCCAGCAGTCCGCCGAGGCCCCCCGCCGCTCCGCCGCGGCGGTTCTCGCCGCCCGCACCGCCACCCGTACCGTTGCCGGGGAAGCCCTGGCCCTGACCCTGCCAGCCCTGGCCCTGCTGCCCGTTGCCGCCGGGCATGCCCCCGGGGAAGCCGCCGGGGCCGCTTCCCGGGAAGCCCTGACCGCCCTGGCCCTGCCGTCCGTCGCCGTCCGGCGTACCGCCCGGGAAGCCGCCGCGCATGCCCCCGCCCTGCACCGCCGGGCCCGCCGTCACGATGGAACCGGTGTGCGCCGTCCCGACGGTCTGCACGGTGTACGCCAGCGGCCCGCCGAGGGCCGCCACCAGGCCGGCCGCGGCCGCGAGCGGCGCGAGCCGCCGGAGCAGCCGGGCCCCGAGCAGCAGCCCGCCCGCCGCGATCCCGGTGACCGGCACGGCGTACCGCACCCAGGGGTACCAGTCGGCGGAGCGCCCCAGCAGGACGTACGACCAGACCGCCGTGAGCACGACCGTGCCCGCGAGGACCGCCGCGGCCGCGGGGTGCGCGCGCCGCTCCCACAGCATCGCCGCGCCCATTCCGGTCAGCGCCGCGATGTAGGGCGCCAGGGCGATGTTGTAGTACTGGTGGAAGATCCCGGACATGAAGCTGAAGGTCAGGAAGGTGAAGATGAGCGCACCGCCCCAGGCCAGGAAGGCCGAGCGGCCGGTGTCCGTGCGCGGGGCGCGCCGGGTCAGCCAGAGTCCGGCGACCAGCAGCACGAGGGCCGCGGGCAGCAGCCAGGCGATCTGACCGCCCATGTCCGAGCCGAACAGCCGGCCCCAGCCGGTCTCGCCCCACTGTCCGCCGCCGTTCGGGCCGCCGCCGCCCCCGACCGAACCGGTCTCGTCGCCGGTGATCCGGCCGAGGCCGTTGTAGCCGAAGGTCAGCGACAGGAAGCTGTTGTCCTGCGAACCGCCGATGTAGGGGCGGGAGGACGCGGGCCACAGCTCGACGATCGCGACCCACCAGCCGCCTGACAGGACGGTCACCAGACCGGCGAGACCGAGCTGCGCGAAGCGCCGCTTCACCGTTGCCGGAGCGCAGACGGCGTACACCAGCGCCAGCGGCGGCAGGATCAGCCAGGCCTGCAGCGTCTTGGTGAGGAAGCCGAGGCCGAACGCGACGCCGGCGAGCACCAGCCACTTCGTACGGGCGTCCTCCAGCGCCCGCAGGACGCAGTACACCGCCGTCACCATCAGCAGGCACAGCAGCGCGTCGGGGTTGTTGAAGCGGAACATCAGCGCCGCGACCGGGGTGAGCGCCAGGGCCAGTCCGGCGATCAGGCCGGCGGCCGGCCCGGAGCGGCGGCGCACGGCGGCGTGGAGGACGCCGACCGCGGCGACCCCCATCAGCGCCTCGGGCACCAGGATCGCCCGGGAACCCAGGCCGAACAGCCGTACGGACAGCGCCATCGGCCACAACGCGGCCGGGGGCTTGTCGACCGTGATCGAGTTCGCCGCGTCGGACGAGCCGAAGAAGAACGCCTTCCAGCTCTCACCGCCCGCCTGCGCGGCCGCCGAGTAGAAGCTGTTGGCGTAGCCCGAACTGCTCAGGTCCCACAGGTACAGCACGGTCGTGAGGGCCAGCAGCGCCAGCAGGGCGGGCCGCGCCCAGCGCGGGTCCTGCGGCCGTCCGCGCCACAGGCGAACGGCGGTCCCGCGGGGGCGGCCGGTGCCGCCGCCCTGCGGCGCGTGGTGCGCCGGGGGCGCCACCGGAGCCGGGGCACCCGCCGGGACGGGGCTGCGTTTCCTGCTCTTCCGCGCCTGGGTCTTCCCCGACCGGACGGGCGGCCCCCGGCCCGTAGCGGTCGCGGATCCCACCCGGGA
>NZ_JARAVK010000136.1:0-24552 GCF_033792765.1 Streptomyces sp. PA03-6a
CCGTTTTCCCCCGTAGGCCCCCGTTTCCCCCGTCGACCGACGGGCACGGCCGCCCGGACATGCGACCCGGCGGCGTGCTCGTTACGATCGCCGTCGATTCTTCCGGTCCGGCGCCGCCGGTGGATCAACCCCGGGATGGAGTTCGCAGTCCACCCTCGGGTGGAGTGGAAGGCCGTCCGGAGAAAGGCGCGGGATCGTGATACGGGTCGTGATCGTCGACGACGAGACACTGGTCAGGACCGCCCTGCGGCGCATCCTGGAGTCCGCGGGCGACATCGGGGTGGTCGCGGACTGCGACAGCCGCACGGCACTGGCCGCCGTCCGCGCGCGCAGGCCCGACCTGGTGCTCCTGGACACGGTGATGCCGGAACCCGACGGGCTGACCGTGCTGCGGGCCGTACGTGCGCTGCCCGATCCGCCGGCCGTCGCGATGCTCACCGGATTCGACACCAGCGCCCACATCACCGCCGCCATGCGCGCGGGCGCGACCGGCTTCCTGCTCAAGGACACGGCGGTCGCCACCCTCATCGACGCCGTCCGCGTGCTCGCCTCCGGCGGGACGGTCTTCACGCCCACCGTCAGCCGCGCCGTGGTCGACGGCTACCTGGGCACGGCCGACGCCCAGGAGGCCGACCCAGCCGGGGCGCCCCTGGACCGGCTGACCGGACGGGAGCGGGAGGTGCTGCTGCTGGTCGCCGGGGGCCTGTCGAACCTGGAGATCGCCGAGCGGCTGCACATCACCGTCGCCACGGTGAAGGACCACGTCCGCGCCCTGCTGCGCAAGCTCGACGCGCCGAACCGGGTGTCACTGGCGATCCTGGCGCACCGGGCCGGGCTCTCGCCGGGGAGCGCCGCGTGAGACTCCCCCGGGCCGCCGTCGACGGGTGCCTGGTCGCCGTCGCGGCGACCGAGGCCTGGGCGACCCGTTCCCTGGGCGGTCCCCTCGCGCTGTCGGCGGCGTACGTGGCCGCCGGCGCCCTCGTGCTGCGCCGCCGGCTGCCGCTGACGGTGCTGCTGGCGACGCTGCCCGCCCTGTCGCTGGGCTATGTGTGGCTGGCTCCCATGGCCGCGCTGTACACGATCGCCGCCGACGGCGGCGCCCTGACCGTGGCCCGCGCCCGGCGGCTGCTGCGGCGGGGGCCGCAGCCGCTCCCCGGCCGGAGGCGGATCCCGCCGCCCATGGTGGTGACGCTGGGCAGCGCAGCGGCCGTCGCCTTTGTGTCGTTCTTCCCCTGGCCGTGGATCGGGGAGGTCGACTGGGCCCCCGCGGCGACCGTGCTCGCGGTGCTGCTGTCGGCGCTGCTCGCCGTGGCCCCGACGGCGCTGGGGCTGCTCGCCGCGTCACGCCGTGAACTCGCGGCGCGGCTCGCCGAACTGGCGGAGAGCCGGGAGCGGGAACGGCGGCTGGCCGCGGAACGGGCGGTGGTGCGGGAGCGCACCCGGCTCGCGCGGGAGATGCACGACACCGTGGCCCACCACATCAGCCTGATCGCCGTGCAGTCGGGCGCGCTGGAGGTGACCGCCCGGGACGAGGAGGCACGGGCCGCGGCCGGTACGGTGCGGCAGCTCAGCCGCGACGCCCTGGACGAACTGCGGCACATGGTGGGGCTGTTGCGGATGCCGGTGGCGGTGGGCGGCGAGGACGCCGGCCCGGGCCTCGCGGAGCTGCCCACGCTGCTCGCCGCGGCCGGGCCGCAGGTGCACGGCGACCTGCCCGGCCTGGGCCGGCCCGGGTGCCCGCCGCCGGTGCAGCACGCGGCGTACCGCACCGTGCAGGAGGCCCTGACCAACGTGCGCAAGCACGCTCCCGGCGCGCGCACCGAGGTGACCGTACGGCTGGCCGCCGACGCGCTGCACGTCGCGGTGCGCAACGCGCCGTGCGGCGGGGGGGCGCCCGGCCCGGTGCTGCCGTCCGGCGGCCACGGCCTGACCGGGCTGCGCGAGCGCGCCGCCCAGCTGGGCGGCACCCTGGACGCGGGTCCGGAGCCGGACGGCGGCTTCCTGGTGCGGGCGACACTGCCGCTGGCCGCGGACCGGTGACCCGGTGACCCGGCGGCTCAGTCCCGCGGTACGCGGACCACGCCCTCCTGGATGACGGAGACGGCGAGCCGCCCGTCCTGAGTGTAGATGCGCGCCGTGCCGAGCCCGCGCCCGCCGGAGGCCGAGGGGCTCTGCTGGTCGTACAGCAGCCACTCGTCGGCGCGGAACGGCCGGTGGAACCACATGGCGTGGTCCAGGCTGGCGCCCACCACGTCGCCGACCGCCCAGCCGCCGCGCCCGTGGGCGAGCAGCACGGAGTCCAGCAGCGTCATGTCCGACACGTAGGTGGCGAGGCAGACGTGGAGCAACGGGTCGTCGGCGAGCTTCCCGTTGGTGCGGAACCACACCTGGGAGCGGGGCTCACGCGGCCCGGCCCCGGCGGCGAGGAAGGGCGGGGCGTCGACGTAGCGCAGGTCGACGGCGGCGCGCGCCTCCAGGAGGCGGTCCACGACCGAGGGGTCGGGGAACCGGTCCCTGTGCGGCCGCAACAGCTCCTCGCCGGTGGGCAGGCTCTCCGGGTCGGGCGCCGGCGGCATCGGCTCCTGGTGCTCCAGCCCGTCCTCGTACGTCTGGAAGGACGCGGACAGGTGGAAGATCGGCTGCCCGTGCTGCACCGCGACCACCCGGCGGGTGGTGAAGGAGCGGCCGTCGCGGATGCGGTCGACCTGGTAGACGATCGGCGCGCCCGGGTCGCCCATGCGCAGGAAGTAGGCGTGCAGGGAGTGGGCGTCGCGTCCTTCCGGGACCGTGCGCCCCGCCGCGACCAGCGCCTGTGCGGCGACCTGGCCCCCGAAGACGCGGGGGACGACGGCGGGGCGGCTGGCGCCGCGGAAGATGTCCTGCTCGATCCGCTCGAGGTCGAGGAGATCGAGCAGGGACTGCAGTGCGTGGTTGGTCACGTGTGTCTCTCGGGGTCGGCGGACCGTCCGGTCACAGCCCCATCGACTTGGCGATGATCGACTTCATGACCTCGCTGGTGCCGCCGTAGATGCGGTGCACGCGGTTGTCCGCGTACAGGCGGGCGATCGGGTACTCCAGCATGTAGCCGTAGCCACCGTGCAGCTGGAGGCAGCGGTCGATGACCTTGGCCGCGGTCTCGGTGCAGAAGAGCTTGGCGCGCGCGGCGTCGGCGGCGGTGAAGTCGCCGAGCTCGTGGGCCTCCAGGGCGCGGTCGACGACGGCCTGCATGGCGTCGACGTCGGAGGCGCACTCGGCGAGCACGAACTTGGTGTTCTGGAACTCCGCGACGCTCTTGCCGAAGACCTTGCGGTCGCGCACGTACTGGGCCGCGAAGCGGACGGCGGCGTCGGCCTGGGCGTAGGAACCGAAGGCGATCGCGAGGCGCTCGACCGGCAGGTTGTGGGCGAGGTAGGAGAAGGCCTTGCCCTCCTCGCCGAGCAGGTCCTCGACGGGGACCTTGACGTCGGTGAAGGACAGCTCCGCGGTGTCGGAGGTGCGCAGGCCGATCTTCTCCAGCTTGCGGCCGACGGCGTAGCCCTCGCTCGTGGTGTCGACCGCGAGGATCGACAGACCGCGGCGGCGGTCCTCCGGGGTGGCCGGCGAGGTGCGGCAGACGACGAGCACGCGGTCGGCGACCACGCCGCCGGTGATGAAGGTCTTGGCGCCGTTGAGGACGTAGTGGGTGCCGTCCTCGGAGAGCTTCGCGGTGGTGGTCATGCCGGCCAGGTCGGAGCCGGTGCCGGGCTCGGTCATGGCGATGGCGGTCATCATGTCGCCGCTGATGAAGTCGGGCAGCCAGCGCTTCTTCTGCTCCTCGTTGGCGAACTCCAGGAGGTACGGGAGCACCAGGCCGGTGTGCACGCCGCTGCTGCCGAAGCTGACGCCGGCGCGGGCGCACTCCTCGGTCACCACCGCACTGAACTTCCAGCCCGTGATGCCGGCGCCGCCGTACTCCTCGGGCACCTCGATGCCGAAGATGCCCAGCTCGCCCAGGCGCCGGTAGAAGTCGCGGGGCGGGTACCCCGCCTCCTCCCACTCGGGGTAGACGGGCACGACCTCGTAGGCGATGAAGTCCCGGATCGTCTCCCGGAAGGCCTCGTGGTCCTCGTTGAATACCGTGCGACGCACTTGGCGCCTCCTCTGCACACTGGGCGATAAGCAAGCGCTCAGTAAGTTACTTCCCGGTTGTGCGCGCTGTCCAGAGCGGCAAAGGCGCCCAGGGCCAGCCGGTGCAGCAGCACGGCGGTCGCCGCGCGGCCGGGCAGCCCCCCGTGCGGGCCGAGGTGCGGGGTGGAGTTGAGCAGGCCGAAGACGGCGTGCACGGCCGCGCGGACCTCGGGCTCGGCCGCCCCCGGGTGGACCTCGCGGACGACCGTGACCCACTGCTCGACGTACTGGCGCTGCAGTTGGCGCACGAGCTTGCGGTCGGAGTCGCGGAGCCGGTCCAGTTCGCGGTCGTGGAGGGTGATCAGCGCCCGGTCGTCCAGCGCGAAGTCGATGTGCCCGCGGACCAGGGCGTCCAGCGCGGCGGCCGCGCCGTCGGCCTCGGCCACCCGCATGCGGCCCGCGGAGTGCAGCCGGCCGCTGATCCCGACGAGCAGCTCGGCGAGCATCGCGTCCTTGCCCGCGAAGTGCCGGTACAGCCCGGGGCCGCTGATGCCGACGGCCGCCCCTATCTCGTCCACGCCGACCCCGTGGAACCCGCGCTCGGCGAAGAGCCGCGCGGCCTCCCTCAGGATCTGGTCGCGCCTGCCGCTGGCCGCCTTGGCCGCCGTCCTCGTGGGCTCCACACCGCACCTTTCCGCGAGGCGTCCGGTCTGCGGATGCCCCCCGCCATCTCATCGTCCTACCATTCTAGACAGCCGTGTTAACGACCGCTAACGTGGTCGACAACACGTTAACGACCGCTAACTCCTCCGGGGGCCCGTGACATGGAAGCACCCGTCCTCGCCAGCGCCGCGGATCCGGCGAGCGAGGCCTACCGCGCCAACGAGAAGGCGCACGCCGAGCTGTCCGCGCGGCTGCGCGAGAAGCTCGCCGCCGCCGCGCTCGGCGGCGGCGAGAAGGCCCGCGCCCGGCACACCGCGCGCGGCAAGCTGCTCCCCCGCGACCGCGTGGACGGGCTGCTCGACCCCGGATCGCCCTTCCTGGAGCTCGCCCCGCTGGCCGCCGACGGCATGTACGACGGCCAGGCCCCGGCCGCCGGCGTCGTCGCCGGGATCGGCCGGGTCGCCGGCCGCGAGGTCGTGATCGTCGCCAACGACGCCACCGTCAAGGGCGGCACGTACTACCCGATGACGGTCAAGAAGCACCTGCGCGCCCAGGAGATCGCCCTGGACAACCGGCTGCCCTGCGTCTACCTGGTCGACTCCGGCGGCGCCTTCCTGCCGAAGCAGGACGAGGTCTTCCCCGACCGCGACCACTTCGGGCGGATCTTCTTCAACCAGGCCACCCTGTCCGCGCGCGGCATCCCGCAGGTCGCCGCCGTCCTCGGCTCCTGCACGGCGGGCGGCGCCTACGTCCCCGCGATGAGCGACGAGGCGGTGATCGTCCGCGGCCAGGGCACGATCTTCCTGGGCGGCCCGCCGCTGGTGAAGGCCGCCACCGGCGAGGTGGTCACGGCCGAGGAGCTCGGCGGCGGCGAGGTGCACTCCCGCACCTCCGGCGTCACCGACCACCTGGCCGAGGACGACGCCCACGCGCTGCGCATCGTGCGGAACATCGTGGCGACCCTGCCCGCCCGCGGCGCGCTGCCGTGGACGGTCGGACCCGTCGAGGAGCCCGCCGTCGACCCGGCCGGGCTCTACGGCGCGGTCCCGGTCGACTCGCGCACCCCCTACGACGTCCGCGAGGTCATCGCCCGCCTCGTCGACGGCAGCCGCTTCGCGGAGTTCAAGGCCGAGTACGGCACGACGCTGGTCACCGGCTTCGCCCGGATCCACGGCCACCCGGTCGGGATCGTCGCCAACAACGGCATCCTGTTCTCCGAATCGGCCCAGAAGGGCGCGCACTTCATCGAGCTGTGCGACCAGCGCGGCATCCCGCTGCTCTTCCTGCAGAACATCTCGGGCTTCATGGTGGGCCGTCAGTACGAGGCGGGCGGCATTGCCAAGCACGGCGCCAAGATGGTCACCGCGGTGGCCACGACCCGGGTGCCCAAGCTGACCGTGGTCATCGGCGGCTCCTACGGCGCGGGCAACTACTCGATGTGCGGCCGCGCCTATTCGCCGCGCTTCCTGTGGATGTGGCCCAACGCCAAGATCTCCGTCATGGGCGGCGAGCAGGCCGCCTCGGTGCTGGCCACCGTCAAGCGCGACCAGATCGAGGCAGCCGGCGACACCTGGGCGGCGGAGGACGAGGAGGGCTTCAAGGCCCCCATCCGCGCCCAGTACGAGGAGCAGGGCAACGCCTACTACGCGACGGCCCGGCTGTGGGACGACGGGGTCATCGACCCCCTGCAGACCCGCCAGGTGCTGGGACTGGCCCTGACCGCGTGCGCCAACGCGCCGATTCCGCAACGCGATCCGCAGGCGCCGGGCTTCGGCGTCTTCCGGATGTAGGGGGAGCACTCAGATGTCAGCGATGTTCGACACCGTCCTGGTGGCCAACCGCGGCGAGATCGCGGTCCGCGTCATCCGCACCCTGCGGCGGCTCGGGATCCGTTCGGTCGCCGTCTTCAGCGATGCCGACGCCGGGGCCCGCCATGTGCGCGAGGCCGACACCGCCGTGCGCATCGGCCCGGCGGCGGCGTCCGAGAGCTACCTGTCGATCGAGCGGCTGCTGGAGGCGGCCGCCCGCACCGGCGCCCAGGCCGTCCACCCCGGCTACGGGTTCCTCGCCGAGAACGCCGCCTTCGCCCGTGCCTGCGCGGATGCGGGGCTCGCCTTCATCGGGCCGCCCGCCCGGGCCATCGAGCTCATGGGCGACAAGATCCGCGCCAAGGAGACCGTCCGCGAGGCCGGGGTCCCGGTGGTGCCGGGCAGCAGCGGCAGCGGGCTCACCGACGAGCAGCTGACGGCCGCCGCCCTGGAGATCGGCACCCCCGTGCTGCTGAAGCCCTCCGCGGGCGGCGGCGGCAAGGGCATGCGCCTGGTGCGCGACACGACGCTGCTCCCCGAGGAGATCGCGGCCGCCCGCCGCGAGGCGCGCGGCTCCTTCGGGGACGACACCCTGCTGGTGGAACGGTGGATCGACCGTCCCCGGCACATCGAGATCCAGGTGCTGGCCGACGGCCACGGCAACGTGGTGCACCTCGGCGAGCGCGAGTGCTCCCTGCAGCGCCGCCACCAGAAGGTGATCGAGGAGGCCCCCTCGGTCCTGCTGGACGAGGCGACCCGGGCGGCCATGGGCGCCGCCGCCGTGCAGGCCGCGCTGTCCTGCGGCTACGTCGGCGCGGGCACCGTGGAGTTCATCGTCCCGGGCGCCGACCCGTCCGCCTACTGCTTCATGGAGATGAACACCCGCCTCCAGGTCGAGCACCCCGTCACGGAACTGGTGACCGGGCTGGACCTGGTGGAGTGGCAGCTGCGGATCGCCGCGGGCGAGCGGCTGTCCTTCGGACAGGACGAGGTCGCCCTGACCGGGCACGCCGTCGAGGCCCGGATCTGCGCCGAGGTGCCCTCGCGCAACTTCCTGCCGTCGGCGGGCACCGTGCTGGCGCTGGACGAGCCCGTCGGCGAGGGCGTGCGCGTCGACTCCGGGCTCAGTGCGGGCAGCGAGATCGGCACGTCCTACGACCCGATGCTCGCCAAGGTCATCGCGTACGGCCCCGACCGCCCGACGGCGCTGCGCCGGCTGCGGGCCGCCCTCGCCGGGACGACCGTGCTGGGCCTGGAGACCAACACCGGTTTCCTGCGCCGCCTCCTGGCCCACCCCGACGTCGTCTCCGGCGAGATGGACACCGGCCTGATCGACCGGGAGCTGGCGGGCCTGGTGCCCTCCGAGGTTCCCGTCGAGGTGTACGCGGCGGCCGCGCTGCTGCGCCACGCCGCCCTGGAACCGGTGGCGGCCGACGGAGCCTGGCGGGACCCCTTCTCCGTGCCGAGCGGCTGGCGGCTCGGCGGGGAGCCCGCCTGGACCGACCACTGGCTGCGGGTACCCGGGGGCGAGGCCGTGCGGGTCCGCGTCCGCGGCGGCGCCCCGCAGGCCGAGGTGCGGATCGGCGAGGCCCCCGCGGTGCGCGCCCGGCTGCTCCCCGGCTCCGGGCAGCGGATCACCGTCGAGTGGGACGGCGTCACGCACGCCTTCGACCACGCCGGCGACTGGCTGGGCAGGGACGGCGACGGCTGGCGCCTGCAGCCGTACGACCCGGTCGAGGCCGCGCTGCGCGGCGCGGCCGGGGCGGGCGGGGTGGACACCCTGGCCGCGCCCATGCCGGGCACGGTGACCGTGGTCAAGGTCGCCAAGGGCGACGAGGTCACCGCCGGCCAGAGCCTGCTCGTGGTGGAGGCGATGAAGATGGAGCACGTCATCACCGCCCCGCACAACGGCACCGTCACCGAGATCGACGTGACCCCGGGCAGCACCGTCGCGATGGACCAGGTGCTCGCGGTCGTCGCCCCGCACCAGGAGGAGGCCGGGTGATGGCCGTCGAGCGAACTCCCGGGCTGCCCATGTCCGTGCCCCTGGACGGGCTCCCGCGGCGGGTGCGCATCCACGAGGTCGGCGCACGCGACGGGCTGCAGAACGAGAAGGCCACGGTGCCCACGGAGGTCAAGGCGGAGTTTGTGCACCGCCTGGCCGACGCCGGGCTGACCACCATCGAGGCGACCAGCTTCGTGCACCCCAAGTGGGTGCCCCAGCTCGCCGACGCCGAGCAGCTGATGCCGCTGCTGGACGACCTGGGCGACGGGATCCGGCTGCCCGTGCTGGTGCCCAACCAGCGCGGGCTGGAGCGGGCCCTGACCCTGGGGGTGCGCGAGGTCGCCGTCTTCGGCAGCGCGACCGAGTCCTTCGCGAAGGCCAACCTCAACCGCACGGTCGACGAGTCGCTGGAGATGTTCGCTCCCGTCGTCGCCGCCGCCAAGGAGGCGGGGGCGAGGGTGCGCGGCTACCTGTCGATGTGCTTCGGCGACCCGTGGGAGGGCCCCGTGCCCGTCCCGCAGGTGGCCGCGGTGGCCCGCCGGCTCCACGACCTGGGCTGCGACGAGCTGAGCCTCGGCGACACCATCGGCGTCGCCACCCCCGGCCACGTCGTGGCGCTGCTCGACGCCCTGACCGGCCTGGACGTGCCCGTCGAGCGGCTCGCCGTCCACTTCCACGACACCTACGGCCAGGCACTGTCCAACACCCTGGCCGCCCTCCGGCACGGCGTGGGCGTCGTCGACGCCTCCGCCGGCGGCCTCGGCGGCTGCCCGTACGCCAAGAGCGCCACCGGGAACCTCGCCACCGAAGACCTGGTCTGGATGCTCGACGGCCTCGGCGTCGAGACCGGGGTCGACCTCAGCCGCCTCACCGCCACCAGCGTGTGGATGGCGGAGCAATTGGGCCGACCGAGCCCGTCCCGTACCGTCCGCGCCCTCTCCCACCAGGAGTGACCACAGCCATGACGACCGCCCACCGGCTCCCCGCCGAGTACGAGGAACTCCGCCGCACGGTGGAGGAGTTCGCGCACGACGTCGTCGCGCCGAAGATCGGCGAGTTCTACGAGCACGACGAGTTCCCCTACGAGATCATCCGCGAGATGGGCCGCATGGGCCTGTTCGGCCTCCCCTTCCCCGAGGAGTACGGCGGCATGGGCGGCGACTACTTCGCCCTCTGCATCGCCCTGGAGGAGCTCGCCCGGGTGGACTCCTCCGTGGCGATCACCCTGGAGGCGGGGGTCTCGCTCGGCGCCATGCCGGTCTTCCGCTTCGGCACCGAGGAGCAGAAGCGGCAGTGGCTGCCCCAGCTGACCTCCGGCGAGCAGCTGGGCGCCTTCGGGCTGACCGAGCCGGACTGCGGCTCCGACGCCGGCGGCACCCGCACCACGGCCCGGCTGGACGAGGCGACCGGCGAGTGGGTGATCAACGGCACCAAGAGCTTCATCACCAACTCGGGCACCGACATCACCTCGCTGGTCACGGTCACGGCCGTCACCGGCCGCAAGGAGGACGGCCGCCCGGAGATCTCCTCGATCATCGTGCCCTCCGGCACCCCGGGCTTCACCGTGTCGAAGAAGTACAGCAAGGTCGGCTGGAACGCCTCCGACACCCGCGAGCTGTCCTTTTCCGACTGCCGCGTGCCGGCCGCCAACCTGCTGGGCGAGCGGGGCCGGGGCTACGCCCAGTTCCTGCGCATCCTGGACGAGGGCCGGATCGCCATCGCGGCGCTGGCCACCGGTCTGGCCCAGGGCTGTGTGGACGAGTCGGTGGCGTACGCCAAGGAGCGCACCGCCTTCGGCCGCCCGATCGGGAGCAACCAGGCGGTCGCCTTCAAGCTCGCCGACATGGAGATGCGCGCCCACACCGCCCGGCTGGCCTGGCGGGACGCGGCGTCCCGGCTGGTCGCAGGGGAGCCCTTCAAGAAGGAGGCGGCGATGGCCAAGCTCTACTCCTCGGAGATCGCGGTCACCAACGCCCGCGAGGCCACCCAGGTGCACGGCGGCTACGGCTTCATGAACGAGTACCCGGTCGCGCGCATGTGGCGGGACTCCAAGATCCTGGAGATCGGCGAGGGCACCAGCGAGGTGCAGCGCATGCTGATCGCGCGCGAGCTCGGCCTTCCGGCGTAGTTTTCGCCACCTCCCTGCCCGATATCGGGCAGAAATCTTGCGATCAGCCTCCTCCTTCCCTCACTATCGACCGGTGCTCGAACGCCGGACGACACATGACGACCTCGTCGACCACCTGGTGCGGACCACGCCGCTGCAACGCGGTGAGGCCGCCCGGGTGGTCCTCGACATCCTGGCGTACTTCGACGAGACGGCCGAGGACTTCGTACGGCGCCGCCACCGCGAGCTGCAGGCCAAGGGTCTGCAGAACGCGGAGATCTTCGAACAGATCACGGCCGAGCTGCCGTACCGGGCGGTCACCCCGCCCGGGTACTCACTGCGGCAGCTGCGCCGCATCGTCTACGGCTGACAGCGAGACCGGGCCGCCTCGAGCGACCGGGAGGGACGGAAACATGTGTGGAATCGTCGGCTACATCGGGAAGCGTGATGTCGCCCCGCTGCTGCTGGAGGGCCTGCAGCGGCTGGAGTACCGCGGTTACGACTCCGCGGGCATCGTGGTCGCCGGCAAGTCCGGCGGGCTCAAGGCCGTCAAGGCCAAGGGCCGGGTCCGTGAGCTGGAGGCACGGGTCCCCAAGCGCTTCGCCGGCACCACCGGCATAGCCCACACCCGCTGGGCCACCCACGGCGCCCCCAGCGACGAGAACGCGCACCCCCACCTCGACACCGAGGGCAAGGTCGCCGTCGTCCACAACGGGATCGTCGACAACGCCGCCGAGCTGCGCGCCAAGCTGGAGGCCGACGGTGTGGTCTTCGCCTCCGAGACCGACACCGAGGTGATCACCCACCTCGTCGCCCGCTCCCAGGCCGAGTCCCTGGAGGAGAAGGTCCGCGAGGCGCTGAAGGTCATCGAGGGCACGTACGGCATCGCCGTCATGCACGCCGACTTCCCCGACCGGATCGTCGTGGCCCGCAACGGCTCGCCGGTGGTCCTCGGCATCGGCGAGAAGGAGATGTTCGTCGCCTCCGACGTCGCCGCGCTGATCTCCCACACCCGCCAGGTCGTCACCCTCGACGACGGCGAGATGGCCACCTTGAAGGCCGACGACTTCCGCACCTACACGACCTCGGGCACCCGCACCACGGCCACCCCCGAGACCGTGGAGTGGGAGGCCGCCTCCTACGACATGGGCGGTCACGACACGTACATGCACAAGGAGATCAGCGAGCAGCCCGACGCGGTCGACCGCGTGCTGCGCGGCCGGATCGACGACAAGTTCTCCACCGTGCACCTGGGCGGCCTGAACCTCGACGCCCGCGAGGCCCGCGGCATCCGCCGCGTGAAGATCCTCGGCTGCGGCACCTCGTACCACGCCGGGATGATCGGTGCCTCGCTGATCGAGGGCCTGGCCCGCATCCCCGCCGACTCCGAGCCGGCCTCCGAGTTCCGCTACCGCAACCCGGTCGTGGACCCCGACACCCTCTACATCGCCGTCTCGCAGTCCGGTGAGACGTACGACGTGCTGGCGGCCGTCCAGGAGCTCAAGCGCAAGGGCGCCCGCGTCCTCGGCGTGGTGAACGTGGTGGGTTCCGCGATCGCCCGTGAGACCGACGGCGGCATGTACGTCCACGCCGGCCCCGAGGTCTGCGTCGTCTCCACCAAGTGCTTCACCAACACCGTCGTCGCCTTCGCGCTGCTCGCCCTGCACCTGGGCCGCATCCGCGACCTGTCGGTGGCCGACGGCAAACGGATCATCGAGGGCCTGCGCAGGCTGCCCGAGCAGATCCAGGAGATCCTCACGCAGGAGGAGGACATCAAGAAGCTGGCGGCCGAATACGCGGAGGCCAAGTCGATGATGTTCATCGGCCGGGTGCGCGGCTACCCGGTGGCGCTGGAGGCGTCCTTGAAGCTGAAGGAGATCTCCTACATCCACGCCGAGGCCTACCCGGCCTCCGAGCTCAAGCACGGCCCGCTGGCCCTGATCGAGCCCGCGATGCCGACGGTCGCGATCATCCCGGACGACTCGCTGCTGGAGAAGAACCGCGCCGCGATGGAGGAGATCAAGGCCCGCAGCGGCCGGATCCTGGCGGTCGCGCACCAGGAGCAGGCGAAGGCGGACCACACGATCGTCGTCCCGAAGAACGAGGACGAGCTCGACCCGATCCTGATGGGCATCCCGCTCCAGCTGCTGGCCTACCACACGGCGCTGGCCCTGGGCCGGGACATCGACAAGCCGCGCAACCTCGCGAAGTCCGTGACGGTCGAGTAGCCGACGGCCCCGGCACGCACGAGGCCCCCCGCGCCGAAGGGCGCGGGGGGCCTCGCCGTTGCCTCCCCGGACGTCAGGCCGCGTGCCCGCGGTGCGGCATGGCCAGCCGCCAGCCGTCGGCGAGGGCGCGCCTGCCCCACGTGGCGTTGGTGAGCAGTGCGGTCCCGCCGTACCAGGCGACCGCGCCGGCCGCGAGGCCGACCCAGCCGGCCGCCTTGCCGAGGCCGCTGTTGGAGGCGAGCGCCGCGATGCCGGACAGGGCCGTGGCCACGGTCAGCAGCCCGAAGACCGCCTGTGCCACACCGCCCATCTGCCACGCGGCCATGGTCAGGCTGAGCGCCAGCAGCGCCCACAGGAGCATGAAGAGCCCGGCGGCCTCCTTGCTCGCGCCCGCGCCGGACCCCGCCGACCAGGTCACCCAGAAGGCGCCCAGTGAGGCGAAGGCGGTGCCGGTGAAGCCGTTGCCACCGTAGAACTCCCACATGCCGGCGACGAATTGCGTGACGCCGCCGACGACCAGCGCGAGCCGCGCGGCGTCCGCCGCCGCGGTGTTGTCGAATACGCCGGTGCTGAGCAGCCCGTAGGCGATCAGCGTCAGGCCGAGTGTCAGATATCCCAGAGCCGTAGCACCGGCTCCTGCCGTGCGCGCCGTGGAGACGTCGTTGTCCACCGCGGGCCCCCTTCGTGTACGAGGGAAGAAACTGCTGATGAGATACCCTTCACAAGGGCACAAGCAATCCTGCGGAGGCCGTATTCACGGCGGCGTGCACCGAATCGTTATGGAATGACCACGACAGGCCGCTGGGCACGCCGCGCGAGCCGTCCGGCGACCGACCCGAAGATCTTGCCGATGATCCCGTGCGTCCCACCCACCACGATGGCGTCGGCCTCGTACTCCCGGCCGACCTCCTCCAGCTCGTGGCAGATGTCGCCGCCGCGCTCGACCAGGATCCACGGGACCTCCGACAGGTGGTCGGCGCAGGCGAGTTCCAGGCCGAGCACCTCGGTGCGGTGGTCGGGGACGTCGACGAAGACGGGCGGCTCGCAGCCCGCCCACACGGTCGCCGGGAGCCGGTTGGCGACGTGCACGATGATCAGCGCCGAACCGGACCGGCGTGCCATGCCGATGGCGTACGCGAGGGCCCGTTCACTCGACACGGAGCCGTCGAAACCGACGACCACGCCGTGCCGGAAGGCGGGATCACAGGAAGTGCGCGGCTCGCAGGCCGCCTCCGGGACCGCCGCCGATTCGGCGAGCGGCTTTCCGTCGGCGGGCTCGGGGAGCTCGTAACCGGCCATGATGCGGTTTCTCGGCAAGGTCGGCGCCGGGAGCGCCGAGTGGGCGGACAACAACAGTGCGGGGGCCGCGGGACCGGCCTGATTTCGACCGGTAAGGGGCTGCCCTTCCCGCTGACTCCAGAGTACGGCGACTGTGGGCCCCTGCACAGATGCGCAGACGCCCTCACAGCGTCCCCCTACCCCGGAGTTTCCAGGAGAATGCCGGAGCCGGCCGCCGAGCGCAACGCCCCGTCGCCAATCGGACAAGTCACCTCGCGCCCGGCCCTCTCCCGCTGTCCGCCTCCGGCCATATCCGGAATCGTCCTCCCGGCCGTGCGAGGCACAGGGGGCGCACTCGTTCTCCGGCCACACAAGGGGCGTACGACGGAGCGCTGACCAGGGGTGCGTACAGGACTTCCCATCATTTTCGGCCAACTTCCCTATGGGCAAGGGGACTTGGGATCATGTGCCACAACCCCCGCCGCCACCAGGGCGGAAGCGGAATGAGGGGGCGCACGGGCGTTGTGCGCCGGTCCCCCTCGCGGAAGGCACACTTCACGAGGGGAACGCTTCGTGATCGAATGCTTCACGCCACGTGGTCATGTCGACATACCGGCAGGTGGTGAACTTGCCACTGCGGGTACAGCGGAACCAGTAGATTCGATCTTGAGTGACAACGGCGGGGGACCCGTGCAGGACCGAGAGGACCAGACGACCGAGGGGGGCTTGAGCTCCATGACACAGGAGTCCAGGACCGGCACCATGGCGGAGATCCAGTCGGCCGCCGGCATGTCCACCGCACCGTCCGCGTCGACGGGGGCACCGGGCGTCCCGCACGTCCCGGGAGCGTCCGGCGTCCCGGTGAGCACCTCCGTTCCGTCAGGCCCGGCCGGCCCGTCCGCCACCACCCAACAGGGCCGTGGACCGCGCAAGTTGTCGGCTCGACGCCGTCAGGAGGTCGTCGCCGTACTGCTGTTCAGCGGCGGCCCCATCTTCGAGAGCTCGATCCCGCTCTCCGTGTTCGGCATCGACCGCCAGGACGCGGGTGTGCCGCGCTACCGGCTGCTGGTCTGCGCCGGTGAGGACGGCCCGCTGCGCACCACCGGCGGGCTGGAGTTGTCGGCCCCGTACGGGCTGGAGGCGCTGTCGCGGGCCGGCACGGTCGTCGTGCCCGCCTGGCGCTCGATCTCGCAGCCGCCGCCCGCCGAGGCGCTGGACGCTCTGCGCCGCGCCCACGAGGAGGGCGCGCGCATCATCGGGCTGTGCACCGGCGCCTTCGTGCTCGCCGCCGCGGGGCTGCTGGACGGCCGCCCGGCCACCACGCACTGGATGTACGCGCCGACCCTCGCCAAGCGCTACCCCTCCGTCCACGTCGACCCGCGCGAGCTGTTCGTCGACGACGGCGACGTCCTCACCAGCGCGGGCACCGCCGCCGGCATCGACCTGTGCCTGCACGTCGTACGCAGCGACCACGGCGGCGAGGCCGCCAACGCGCTCGCCCGCCGGCTGGTCGTGCCGCCGCGGCGCGGCGACTGGGGCGGCCAGCCCCGGCACCTCGACCGCTCTTTACCGGAGGAGATCGGCGGCGATCCGCTCGCCGAGGTCGTCGCCTGGGCGCTGGAGCACCTGCACGAGCAGTTCGACGTGGAGACCCTCGCCGCCCGCGCCTACATGAGCCGCCGCACCTTCGACCGCCGCTTCCGCACGCTGACCGGCAGCGCGCCCCTGCAGTGGCTGATCACCCAGCGCGTCCTGCAGGCCCAGCGGCTGCTGGAGACCTCCGACTACTCCGTGGACGAGGTCGCCGCGCGCTGCGGCTTCCGCTCGCCCGTCGCGCTGCGCGGTCACTTCCGCCGCCAGCTCGGTTCCTCCCCCGCCTCGTACCGGGCGGCCTACCGGGCCCGGCGCCCGCAGGACGACCCGGACCCCTCGCTCGCCGCCGCCCGGGAACCACGCGGCGGCGAGGCGGCCGGCGGCCCGGTGCCGGCCCCGCGCCGCAGCCCCGTGCCCACCGCCACCGCGGACCGCGGTCACGGCGGGGTGCTGCAGATCGCGGGACAGGCCGGTCCCGGCGGTGGCCCGGGCACGGCCAAGACCGACGCCGAGCCGCCCTACGCGACGCGCATTCCGGAGCAGCCCGGCAGCCGTTTCGACGCCCGCGAGCCGCACGGCGCCCGGCGGCCGCGCGGTGACCGGGACGGCCGTGACGGACGCAGCCGCAGCGCGACTATGCCTGCTCCGCGGGATCGCCCCGTAGGGTGAGACGTATGAACGACCGGATGGTGTGGATCGACTGCGAGATGACCGGGCTCTCCCTGGCCCAGGACGCTCTGATCGAGGTGGCGGCGCTCGTCACCGACTCGGAGCTCAACGTGCTCGGCGAGGGGGTGGACATCGTCATCCGTCCGCCGGCCGAGTCACTGGAGAGCATGCCGGAGATCGTCCGCACGATG
Organism: Streptomyces sp. PA03-6a; assembly: GCF_033792765.1. NCBI lineage: Bacteria > Bacillati > Actinomycetota > Actinomycetes > Kitasatosporales > Streptomycetaceae > Streptomyces > Streptomyces sp. PA03-6a. The sequence goes on from NZ_JARAVK010000136.1 coordinate 16,650, forward strand.
CACACCACCTCCGGCCTGCTGGAGGAGCTCGACGGCGGGGTGACGCTGGAGGAGGCGGAGAAGCTGGTCCTGGACTACGTCCGCCAGTACGTGGCCGAGCCCCGCAAGGCGCCGCTGTGCGGGAACTCGGTCTCCACCGACCGCGGTTTCCTCGCCCGGGACATGCCCACGCTCGAGCAGCACCTGCACTACCGCATCGTGGACGTCTCCTCCATCAAGGAGCTGTCCCGGCGCTGGTACCCGCGCGCCTACTTCGCCAGCCCCGAGAAGAACGGCAACCACCGCGCCCTCGCCGACATCCGCGAGTCCATCGCGGAGTTGCGCTACTACCGCGAGGCGGTCTTCGTGCCCCAGCCCGGGCCGGACACCGACACGGCGCGTTCGATCGCCGCGAAGTACGTCCTGCCTGCGGAAACCTCGGACTGAGCGACCCACGGAAAACGTGGCAGCGAGCACCCCTCCGGACCCTGTACACTTTTTCTCGGCCGGTGGGAAGCAGTAGGAATCACCGGTCATGGTGGGTGTAGCTCAGCTGGTAGAGCACCTGGTTGTGGTCCAGGATGCCGCGGGTTCGAGTCCCGTCACTCACCCTCACCAGGGAAGGCCCGGCCCGCGGAAGCGGACCGGGCCTTCCTCGTCCCCGGGCGCTCGTGACCCCGGGCGGCGGGTCAGCCCGCGACCGCCTCGGCGGCGGCGAGCGCCGGCTGCCAGGGGTACTCCGGGCCGGATCCGGCGTCGCCGAAGAGCACCGTGACCCCGGCGGCGCGCAGGGTCTCCAGCGAGCGCTCGTACTGCGGGTGCTGCATGAGCGCCGCGTTCACGGACGGCATCGCCACCATCGGGACGCGCTTGCCGATGCCCTCGGCGAGGGTGCCGGCCACGAACGTCTCCGTCAGGCCCAGTGCCCACCCGTTGATCGTGTTGAAGGTGGCCGGGGCCACCAGGATCACGTCGGCCGGGGGCCAGACCTCGGGCCGGCCGGGCAGCGGGTACTCGTGGCGCACCGGGCGGCCGGTCAGCGCGGCCAGTCCGTCCAGGCTCGGCTCCAGCCAGCGGGCCGCGGTGGGCGTCAGGCCGAGGCAGACGTCCCAGCCGCGCACCTGGGCGTCCTCGATGACGCGCGCGACGTCGAAGACGGAGGGGGCGGCACCGGCGAAGAGGTAGAGGGTCCGAGTCATGCGGACCACCCAATCGCGGGAAGTGGATCTTACGCAACCGTACGGAGGACCGGACGTCCGGAGCGCCTCACGGGGCCCAGTGGTACTTGCCCCCGCCGAGCCAGCGCACGGCCTGGGGGTCGTCGAAGTCGACGTGCTCCCGCCCGGCGTCGAGGGCGATGCGGACGACGTCGAGCAGGTCATGGGCGATGCCGACGGGTTCCCCGTCGATCTGCACGATGCGGAAGGGCGGATCCCCTGCCTGGACGGGGGACACGACGATCGGGGTGGTGCTCACCCGTCCAGCTTGCGGCACCCCGGCGCCCGGCGCACCCGAAGTGGCCCTGCCGCACGACGGGTGAATGGCCCTCGGCGAGTCCGGGCCCGCGCTCGTAGCGTGGAGGGCATGAGCACCGAGCCTTCCCGTACGGCCCTCGCCTCTCGACTCCGCGCCCTGCACGTGCCGGGCGACCCGCTGGTCCTGCCGAACGTCTGGGACGCCGCCTCGGCGCGTGCCGTGGCCGACGCGGGCTTCCCGGCGGTCGCCACCGGGAGCGCGGCCGTGGCGCCCGCCCTGGGCTACCAGGACCAGGAGGGAACGCCCGCGGACGAGATGTGCGCCGCGGTCGCCCGCATCGCCCGTGCCGTCCCCGTGCCGGTGACCGCCGACATGGAGCGCGGCTACGGGCTGCCGCCCGCGGAACTGGCGGAGCGGCTGGCCGCGACCGGCGCCGTGGGCTGCAACCTGGAGGACACCGACCACCGCACGGGGCTGCTGGCCGACCCCGTGGAGCAGGCGGCGTACATCGCCGCCCTGCGCGCGGCGGCCCCGGAGCTGGTGATCAACGCCCGGACGGACTGCTTCCTCCGCGGCGGCGGCGCCCCCGCGCAGCGGCTGGCGGACGCGGCGGGCCGGGCACGGGCGTACCTGGAGGCGGGCGCGGACTGCGTCTACCCGATCGGGGCGCTGGACGAGGCCACCGTCCGGGCCGTCGTCGAGGCCGTGGACGGCCGCCCGGTCAACGTGCTGTCCCGGCCGGGCGGGCCCTCACCGGCCCGTCTGGCGGAGCTGGGGGTGGCGCGGATCAGCTTCGGCCACCAGCTCCACCAGATGGTCCAGCGGTACTTCTCCGGGCTCCTCGCGACCGTGGCGCGCGGGGACAGCCCCTTCCCCGAGAACTGACGGCACCTCAGCCGTCCGTGCGCGGGGGCGACTCGTCGTTGCCGCGGCGCACGGTGCGCAGCGGACCGCCGGGCCGCCACACCTGCAGGACGAGGTCGGGGTCCTCGACGTAGGTGCGCACGACCTCGGCGATGTCGGCGCGGAAGAGGTGGAAGGGCCCCTCGGGCACCGTCACCTCGCCGGTGAAGCGGGCGATCGCCGCCGGGTCGGTGACCTCGACGGCGCGTCCGGAGATCCGTACGTCGCCCCCGTCCATGGAGGTGTCGGGACCGGGGTTGACGTGGAGCGCGAAGCGCGGGTCGCGGCGCAGGTCGAGGGCCTTGCGGGAGCCGGGCATCATGCCGAGCCACAGCTCGCCGAGCCGGAACTCGGCCTCGATGCCGCTGAGCCGGGGTGAGCCGTCGGCGCGGAGGGTGCCGAGGACGTGGTGCTTGTAGCCGCCGAATCGGGTGCGCACGGCCTCGGCGAGGCCGGGCTGTGCTTCCTGGAAGTCTGTCCAGCTGGTCGTCATGCCGCCATGCTCCCCGGCATACCCGACATCCTCTGTCGGCATTGCCGGGGCGGTGTCAGTCCTCGCCCGGAAGGCGGCGGGCCGGGGCGTCGCCCTGGCCCTGGCGGGCGGCCTGCCAGATCCCGCGGAGGCGGTCCAGCTCGGCCAGTTCGGCGCGCGACCAGGTGCGCCGGCCCGCGACGTACCGCCGTATGGCCTCATTGGCGGCTTCGACGGAGCGGCGGTCCAGAACGGTCGGTGGCATGTCTTGATTTTAGGAGAGGGGTGTGACAAAGAGCCGCCGATGGCGCCCCGTGGGCCCATGTCACACCGTGAGCCTCCTCACGTGACGGGGCTCACCCCCCGGTATCCGGGCCAACTCCTCCGGGCGCACGGGTCACTTGGCACCGCGGTCCGCCGGGGCGGCGGTCACGCGGACTCGCGGCGCACCAGTTCGGTCGACAGCACGACGTGCCGGCGGGTGGCGGTGCTCGCCGCGATCTCCTCCAGCAGCACCCGCGCCATGGTGCGGCCCATCTCCTCGATCGGCTGCCGCACGCTGGTCAGGGGCGGGTCGGTGTGGCGCGCGATGGCGGAGTCGTCGAAGCCGATCAGCGCCACGTCGTCGGGCACCCGCCGGCCCCGCTCGCGCAGCACCTGCAGCGCGCCGCCGGCCATGACGTCCGAGGCCGCGAAGACCGCGTCGACGTCGGGGCGGCGCTCCAGCAGCGCCCGCATCGCGGCGCGGCCGCCCTCCTCGGTGAAGTCGCCGGCCGCGACCAGCGCGTTGTCGTGGACCAGCCCGGCGCCCTCGACCGCCTGGCGGTACCCGTCGAGGCGGCAGCGGGCGACGTACATGTCCAGCGGCCCGGTGATGGTCGCGACGCTCCTGCGCCCGAGCCCCAGCAGGTGCGCGACCGCCGAACGGGCGCCGCCGACGTTGTCGGAATCGACGTACGACACCGACTCCAGGTCGGAGCGGCGGCCGCTGAGCACCGTCGGCATCTCCAGCTGCTCCAGCAGGTCGGGCAGCGGGTCGTCCTCGTGCACCGAGGCCAGCAGGACGCCGTCGACCCGGTGGGCGGTGAGGTACTGGGCGAAGCGCTGCCGTTCCTTGGGCGTCCGCAGCAGCGTGAGCAGCAGCTGCATGTCGGTGTCGGCCAGCTCCGCGCCCACGCCCCGGATGATGTCGGAGAAGTACGGCTCGGCGAAGAGCCTGGTCTCCGCCTCCGGGATGACCAGGGCGATCGCGTCCGTCCGGTTGCCCGCCAGGGCGCGCGCCGCGCGGTTGGGGACGTAGCCGAGCTCGGCGATGGCGGCCTCGACCGCGGCCTTGGCGTGGTCGCTCACCCGAGGTGATCCGTTGATCACCCGGGAGACGGTGCCCCGGCCCACTCCGGCCCGCGCGGCGACCTCTTCGAGCGTCGGCCTGCCGCTGCGCCGTCCGCCGATCACCATTGCGGCCTCCCAATCACGAGGTGGTAACTGCGCCAACTTAGAGCGTCTGCTCCCTTGACACCTCATCGGGGAACGGAGACTCTTCAACACATCACATGTGGGAGCGCTCCCACACTAGCGAACACGTACACTTCCCGCACGTATCCCGGAGGACCCGAATGCGCACGACAAGGAAGTCGTCCCGGCCACGAGGCCGTACCGCTGCCGTAGCGATAACCGCAGTGGCCGCGCTCGGAGTGAGCCTGCTCGCCGGCTGCTCCAAGGACAGCGACGAGCCCGCGAAGGCCGGTGGCTCGGAGGGTGACGGCAAGGGCAAGATCACCCTCACGGTCGGCACCTTCGGTGTCTTCGGCTACAAGCAGGCCGGTCTGTACGAGGAGTACGAGAAGGCGCATCCGAACATCACGATCAAGGAGAACGTGATCGAGCGGAACGACGCCTACTACCCGCAGCTCCTCACCCACCTCGCCGCCGGCAGCGGCCTGAGCGACATCCAGGCCATCGAGGTCGGCAACATCAACGAGATCGTCACCACCCAGGCGGCGAAGTTCGAGGACCTCTCCAAGGCCGAGGGCGTCGAGAAGTCGAACTACCTCGACTGGAAGTGGGCCCAGGCCAGCACCTCCGACGGCAAGACCGTCGGCCTCGGCACCGACATCGGCCCGATGGCCATCTGCTACCGCACCGACCTGTTCAAGAAGGCGGGTCTGCCCACCGACCGCGCCGAGGTCGCCAAGCTCTGGGCCGGCGACTGGAACAAGTACCTGGACGCGGGCAAGACCTACACCGAGAACGCGCCCAAGGGCACCACGTTCCTGGACTCCGCCGCGGGCCTCTACCAGGCGATCAGCAACGGCGCCTCCGAGCGCTACTACGACAGCAGCGGCAAGGTCATCTACAAGACCAGCCCCTCCGTGAAGGAGGCCTGGGACCTGGCCATGGAGGCCACCACCGGCAAGATGACCGCCAAGCTGAAGCTGTTCGACAAGGCCTGGGACCAGGGCTTCGCCAACGGCCGCTTCGCCTCGCTCCCCTGCCCGTCGTGGATGCTCGGTTACATCCAGGAGAAGTCCGGCGACGCCGGCAAGGGCAAGTGGGACGTCGCCGCCGCGCCGAAGCCCGCCAACTGGGGCGGCTCCTTCGTCGGCGTGCCCTCGGCCGGCAAGAACAAGGAAGAGGCCGTCAAGCTGGCCGCGTGGCTGACCGCCCCGGCGCAGCAGGCCAAGGTCTTCGCCAAGCAGGCGAGCTTCCCGAGCGCCCCGGGCGCCTATGACCTGCCCGAGGTCAAGGACGCCAAGCACGAGTACTTCAGCAACGCGCCGATCGGCCAGATCTTCGCCGACGCGGCCAAGAGCATCCCGACCCTGGTGATCGGTCCGAAGGACCAGCAGATCTACACGGCCATCACCGACGTCGGCATCCTGCAGGTCGAGCAGCAGGGCAAGACCCCTGCTCAGGGCTGGGCGGCTGCCGAGAAGGAAATCGACAACGCACTGGACCAGTGACCCGCATGGCTTCGGAGATCTCCGACATGACCGCAGTGACCGCGCCCCCCTCCGAGGGGGGCGCGGCCCCGCGCGGCGGCTCCGGCCGACCGCGCGACGCACGTGACGAGCGACGCGGCCGCTGGCGCAGCCGCCGCTACCGGTGGGACGTCAAGGCGATGCCGTACGCCTTCGTCTCGCCCTTCTTCCTGTTCTTCGCCGCCTTCGGCCTCTTCCCGCTGATCTACACGGGCTGGTCCTCCTTCTACCGGGTGGAGCTGACCAACCTCGACGCGCGGGAGTTCGTCGGCTTCCACAACTACACCCGCCTGCTGGAGGACGAGTTCTTCTGGAACGCCCTGAAGAACACGTTCACCATCGGTGTGATCTCGACCGTCCCGCAGCTGCTCATCGCACTGGGCCTGGCCCACCTGCTCAACTACAAGCTGCGCGGCTCGACCTTCTTCCGGGTCGCGATGCTCACCCCGTACGCCACGTCGGTGGCCGCCGCCACGCTGGTCTTCACGCTGATGTTCGGCACCGACTACGGCATGATCAACTGGGTGCTGGAGCACCTCGGTTTCAGCCACCACATCGACTGGCGGGCGGGCACCTGGTCCTCCCAGATCGCCGTCTCGTCGATCGTGATCTGGCGCTGGACCGGTTACAACACCTTGATCTACCTGGCCGCGATGCAGGCCGTGCCGCACGATCTGTACGAGTCCGCCGCGCTGGACGGCGCCTCGCGCTGGCAGCAGTTCCGCCACGTGACGATCCCCATGCTGCGGCCGACGATCCTCTTCACGATCGTGGTCTCGACGATCGGCGCCACCCAGCTGTTCGGTGAGCCGTTCCTCTTCGGCGGCCCCGGCGGCGAGAAGGGCGGATCGTCCCACCAGTTCCAGACGCTGGGCCTGTACCTGTACGAGCAGGGCTGGACGAACTACCACCTCGGGCGGGCCTCGGCCATCGCCTGGGCGATGTTCCTGCTCCTGCTGCTGATCGCCGCCGCCAACGGGCTGGTCGCCCGCTGGCTGCGCAAGAACCACGAGGGGTGACGACGATGGCCACCATCTCGACCAACCCGGCGGATCAGGCGGCCGGCGCAGCGGACGCGCCCCGCAAGGCGAAGCGCCGCACCCCCGGGGCGCCCAAGGCCGGACGGCAGCTCCACGCGGGCCCGTTCACCTACATCGTGCTGATCATCTTCACGGCGATATCCCTCTTCCCCCTGGTGTGGACCGCGATCGCCGCCTCCCGGACGAACTCGCGGCTGGCACAGACCCCGCCACCGTTCTGGTTCGGCTCGAACCTCTTCAGCAACCTGCAGACCGCGTGGACCGAGGCCAACCTCAGCACGGCGCTGCTGAACACGGCCATCGTCGCCGGCAGCATCACCATCGGCACGGTGCTGTTCTCGACCATCGCCGGCTTCGCCTTCGCCAAACTGCAGTTCAAGATGAAGAACTTCCTGCTGATGCTGACCATCGGCACCATGATGGTGCCGCCGCAGCTGAGCGTGGTGCCGCTGTTCCTGTGGATCGCGGACCTCGACTGGACGAACCACCTCCAGGCGGTCATCCTGCCGACCTTCGTCAGCGCCTTCGGTGTCTTCTTCATGCGGCAGTACCTCTCCCAGGCCCTGCCCACCGAGATCATCGAGGCCGCCCGCGTCGACGGCGCCAGCAGCCTGCGGATCGTCTGGCACGTGGTCTTCCCGGCCGCCCGGCCCGCGATGGCGGTCCTGGGCATGCTGACCTTCGTCGCGGCCTGGAACGACTTCTTCTGGCCGATCATCGCGCTGACCCAGGAGAACCCGACCGTGCAGGTCGCGCTCACCAGCCTCGGCCGCGGCTACATCCCCGACGAGTCCGTCATCATGGCCGGCGCGCTGCTCGGCACGCTCCCGCTGCTGCTGGTCTTCGTGATCTTCGGCAAGCAGATCGTCGGCGGCATCATGCAGGGCGCGGCGGGAGGAAGCGCACAGACGTTGACCGCGGCGTGCATGGAGGCGCCGATGAGATGCTTGCGTAAGAGCAAGAGGGTCGGCAGAGAGGGTCACGTGGCGGATAGCGCTCGTAGACAGAGGAAGGGAGCGCGTGTGCGAGTAGTGCGACGAAGGAGATGAAAA
>NZ_JARAVK010000137.1:0-24226 GCF_033792765.1 Streptomyces sp. PA03-6a
CTCCCGTTCCCGCCCGGGCCGGGGGTGCCGGGGGTGGAGTCGGGGAACGGCTGGCGATCGGTCACGGTCAGGTCCTCCTCGGATGGGCGTGGGGGCGCCCGGTCAGGGGGTGCGGCCGTGCGGCGGCTGCGCGAGGCGGCGCACCGCGGCCATGGGGATGGGGAGCCAGGCGGGCCGGTGCCTGGCCTCGTAGAGCACTTCGTAGACGGCCTTGTCGGTCTCGTAGGCGCGTATGACGACGGGCTCGTCCCTCGGATCGGTCCCGGTGGCCTCGGCGTAGCCCGCGCAGAAGGCGGCGCGCTGCGTCCTGGCCCATTCGGGCGCCCCGGAGGCGGACGGGTCGTGGTGCCGGGCGGCGTAGTCGAAGGAGCGCAGCATCCCGGCGACGTCCTGCACCGGGGACGCGGGACGGCGGCGTTCGGGCAGCGGCCGCGCCGGCTCGCCCTCGAAGTCGATCAGCACCCACCCCCCGGGCCCGGTCCGCAGGGCCTGGCCGAGGTGCAGGTCGCCGTGGATGCGCTGGGCGGCCAGCGTCGTGCCGAGCGTCCCGAGTGCGGCAAGGTCGTCGAAGGCGGCCCGCAGTGCCGCGCGGTACGGCCGCAGGGCGGGCACCGCCGCGGCGGCGGCGTCCAGCCGTCCGGCCATCGCGGCGGCGAGCAGTTCGATCTGCGGACGGCGCAGGGTGCTCGTCGGCAGGGCGCGCGCCAGCGCCAGGTGGACCTCCGCGGTCGCGCGCCCCAGCGCGTGCGCCTCGCCGGAGAAGTCCGTGCCGTCTTCCACCGCCTGCAGGGCGAGTTCCCAGGCCCCGGCGGAACCGGGCAGGAAGCGCTGCAGCACGCCGAGCGTGGCGGGCTCGTCGTACAGGCCGAGCGCCTCGAACCAGGCGGCGGGCGCCGCGACGCGCCGCGAACCGGCCCGCGCGAGGGCGAGCGAGAGCTCCAGGTCGGGGTTGGGGCCCGGGGCGACCCGCCGGAACAGCTTGAGGATGAACGTGTCGCCGTAGATGACCGAGCTGTTGGACTGCTCCGCGGTGGACAGCCGCGGCGCCAGCCCGGCCGGGATCGCCGCGGCGGGCTCGGAGCCGAAGCGCAGGTGCCCGGTGCGGCCGGGCGCCCGCAGCCGCTCCAGCAGCAGGGACGTCAGACGCGGGTCGTGGAGCGCCTCGTAGATGGTGAGGCCGTCCAACGGTCCGCCGACGGCGTGCCCGACGAGCGCCGGGGCCAGCGCGGGCGGCAGCAGCGCCCGGGTGCCGAGCAGCAACTGGTAGGTGTCGGCCGGCTTCCCGTGCCCGGTGCCCGGCATCCGCTCCTGCACGTCCTGGTGGACGTCGAGCAGCAGATGGAGCAGTCCGGGGGTGCCCAGCCGCCCGTCGGCGGGCAGCAGCTCGGTGGCCGAGACCAGCCCGAAGCCGCTGATCGGCCGCCCCTTCCCGGCGAACCACCGCTGCCGGGGCAGCCATTCCCGCAGCAACGGGCCGAGCGCGGAGAGCAGTCCCGGTGCCGGGGGCACGGTGGTCCCCGGCCGGACTGCTGAGGTGCGAAGCCACGAGGTGTCCGACATGACGTCCTTTCCTCGGGTGCCGGGCCTGCTGGTTCCCTAAGTGAAGGGGCGCGCTGCGGCGATGGTCCGACGAGTGGGACGTGTCGGACGAATATCATCCGAGCCGGTGGAGCAATTGGCGTACTTGGCGTACGAGGGACAAGGGCCCGTACAGCATCCGATATGACGCTGGATCCGGCAGGGGGAGCCTGCCCCGGCGGCCCGGCACGAAACCGTGCCGGGCCGCCGGGTCGCCGTCACCCGGCGGGTCCGCCTACGCCACGTCGCGGCGGAGCCGGAACCAGTAGAAGCCGTGACCGGCGAGGGTGAGCAGGTAGGGCCACTCGCCGATGGCCGGGAAGCGCACCCCGCCGATCAGCTCGACGGGATGCCGGCCGGTGAAGGCCCGCAGGTCGAGTTCGGTGGGCTGGGCGAAGCGCGAGAAGTTGTTCACGCACAGGACGAGGTCGTCCTTGTACTCGCGCAGGAAGGCCAGGACGGCCGGGTTGGTGGAGGGCAGCTCGGTGTACGAACCGAGGCCGAAGGCCGGGTTCTGCTTGCGGATCTCCACCATCCGGCGGGTCCAGTGCAGCAGCGAGCTCGGGGAGCTCATCTGCGCCTCGACGTTGGTGACTTGGTAGCCGTAGACCGGGTCCATGATGGTCGGCAGGTAGAGCCGGCCCGGGTCGCAGGAGGAGAAGCCCGCGTTGCGGTCCGGGGTCCACTGCATCGGCGTGCGCACCGCGTCGCGGTCACCGAGCCAGATGTTGTCGCCCATGCCGATCTCGTCGCCGTAGTAGAGGATCGGCGAGCCCGGCAGGGAGAGCAGCAGGGCGGTGAAGAGCTCGATCTGGTTGCGGTCGTTGTCCAGCAGCGGGGAGAGCCGGCGCCGGATGCCGATGTTGGCCCGCATGCGCGGGTCCTTGGCGTACTCCGCGTACATGTAGTCGCGCTCTTCGTCCGTCACCATCTCGAGCGTCAGCTCGTCGTGGTTGCGCAGGAAGATGCCCCACTGGCAGTTGTGCGGGATGGCCGGGGTCTTGGCCAGGATCTCCGAGACCGGGTAGCGGGACTCCCGGCGCACCGCCATGAAGATGCGCGGCATCACCGGGAAGTGGAAGGCCATGTGGCACTCGTCGCCGCCCTTGGCGTAGTCGCCGAAGTAGTCGACCACGTCCTCGGGCCACTGGTTGGCCTCGGCGAGCAGGACGGTGTCGGGGTAGTGGGCGTCGATCTCCTCGCGCACCATCTTCAGGAAGCCGTGGGTGCGCGGCAGGTTCTCGCAGTTGGTGCCCTCCTCCTGGTACAGGTACGGCACCGCGTCCAGCCGGAACCCGTCGATGCCGAGGTCCAGCCAGAAGCGCAGGGCGGCCAGGATCTCCTCCTGGACCTTGGGGTTCTCGTAGTTGAGGTCCGGTTGGTGCGAGAAGAAGCGGTGCCAGTAGTACTGCTTGCGCACCGGGTCGAAGGTCCAGTTGGAGCTCTCGGTGTCGACGAAGATGATGCGGGCGTCCTGGTACTGCTTGTCGTCGTCCGCCCAGACGTAGTAGTCGCCGTACGGGCCGTCGGGGTCCGTGCGGGACTGCTGGAACCAGTCGTGCTGGTCGCTGGTGTGGTTGACGACGAAGTCGATGATCACGCGCATACCGCGTTGGTGGGCGGCGTCCACGAACTCCACGAAGTCGGCCAGGTCCCCGAACTCCGGCAGCACGGCCGTGTAGTCCGAGACGTCGTAGCCGCCGTCGCGCAGCGGCGAGGCGAAGAACGGCGGCAGCCACAGGCAGTCGACCCCGAGCCACTGCAGGTAGTCCAGTTTGGCGGTGAGCCCTTTGAGGTCGCCGATGCCGTCGCCGTTGCTGTCCTGGAAGGACCGTACGAGCACTTCGTAGAAGACGGCCCGCTTGAACCAGTCGGGGTCCCGGTCCTTGGCCGGGGTGTCTTCGAACGTGTCAGGTACGGGTTCGTTGACGATCAAGTGGGTGACCCTCCTGTCGATGGAGTAGGTCGCAGGGTGAGGATGTGCGCGGGCGCGCGGCCCGGCTCGAGGCGCACATAGTTGTCCCTGCCCCAGTGGTAGGTCTCGCCGGTGAGCTCGTCGCGCACCGGGGTGGACTCGTGCCACGCGAGGCCGAGTTCCGGCATGTTCAACGAGACGGTCGCCTCCTGGGTGTGGTGCGGGTCCAGGTTGACGACCACCAGTACGACGTCGCTGCCGTCGCCCGAGCGCTTGGAGTACGCCAGCACCGCGTCGTTGTTCACGGGGTGGAAGCGCAGGTCGCGCAGCTGCTGGAGCGCGGGGTGGCGGCGTCGCAGCCGGTTCAGCGTGGTGAGCAGCGGAGCCAGCGAACGGCCTTCGGCCTCGGCTGCCGCCCAGTCACGGGGCTTGAGCTCGTACTTCTCCGAGTGTAGGTACTCTTCGCTTCCCTCGCGCACCGGCGCGTTCTCGCAGAGCTCATATCCGGCGTACACCCCCCATGTGGGGGAAAGGGTCGCGGCGAGGACCGCACGCGCCTCGAACGCCGGGCGGCCGCCGCGCTGCAGGTAGGCGTGGAGGATGTCCGGGGTGTTGACGAAGAAGTTGGGCCGCATGTAGGCCGCGGCCTCACCGGACAGCTCCGTCAGGTACTCCGTCAGTTCCTGCTTGCCGTTGCGCCAGGTGAAGTAGGTGTACGACTGCTGGAAGCCGATCTGGGCCAGCGTGTGCATCATGGCCGGACGGGTGAACGCCTCCGCCAGGAAGATGACGTCGGGGTCGGTGCGGTTGATGTCGGCGATGACCTTCTCCCAGAAGACCACCGGTTTGGTGTGCGGGTTGTCGACCCGGAAGATCCGCACCCCGTGGTCCATCCAGTGCCGCAGCACCCGCTCGGTCTCCTGCACGATGCCGCTGAAGTCGGCGTCGAAGGCGATCGGGTAGATGTCCTGGTACTTCTTCGGCGGGTTCTCGGCGTACGCGATCGAGCCGTCCGCCCGGGTGGTGAACCACTCGGGGTGCTTGCCGACCCACGGGTGGTCCGGCGAGCACTGCAGCGCGAAGTCCAGCGCGATCTCCAGGCGCAGCTCACGGGCCCGCTCCACGAAGAAGTCGAAGTCCTCGATCGTCCCGAGGTCCGGGTGGACGGCGTCGTGGCCGCCCTCCGCGGAGCCGATCGCCCAGGGCGAGCCCACGTCGTGCGGGCCGGGGTCGAGCGTGTTGTCGGGCCCTTTGCGGAACGCTGCGCCGATCGGGTGGACGGGCGGCAGGTAGACCACGTCGAAGCCCATCGCGGCGATCGCCGGCAGTCGCTCGGCCGCCGTGCGGAAGGTCCCGGACCTCGGTGGCTTGCGGCCCGAGGGGTCCACCACGGCGCCTTCGGACCGGGGGAACATCTCGTACCAGGACCCGAACAGCGCCCGCTGCCGCTCCACCTGGAGGGCCGCCGGGCGCGAGGCGCTCACCAGGTCGCGCAGCGGGTGCCGGCCGAGCACCGCCACCACGTCCGGTGCGAGGGCGGCGGCGTGCCGCTCGGCGGCCGAACGGGAGGTGTCGCGCAGGGCGTCGACCGCGGCCAGCACCACGGCCCGGCCGTCCTTCTTCGGCACCCCGGCCGCCGCGCGCTCGTGCAGCTCGGCCCCCTCGGCGAGGACCAGTTCGGTGTCGATGCCGGCGGGGACCTTGATGCCCGCGTGGTGCCGCCAGGTGGCCACCGGGTCGCTCCAGGCCTCCACCGTGTACGTCCAGCGGCCCTCCGCGGTGGGCGTCACCTCGGCGCCCCACCGGTCGGTGCCGGGGGCGAGTTCGCGCATGGGGATCCGTGGCCCGGAGCGTCCCGCGGGGCTGCGCAGGACCACGTTCGCCGCCACCGCGTCATGTCCCTCCCGGAACACCGTGGCGGTGACCTGGAAGGTTTCGCCGACCACGGCCTTGGCGGGGCGGCGTCCGCAGTCGACCAGCGGGCGGACGTCCAGGACGGGGATGCGACCGATCATTGCGCCTCACCAGTTTGTGCGGGTGGCCGGACGGGTACCTTCCGCTCTTTTTATCTGCTCCTTCGGATGCCTGCCTGTGGGCATGACCGCTCCTGTCCGCGTTCACTCGGGTGGGCGGATACGAGTTGTGGTGTGGGAGGGTTCGGCGCCGCGTCGCGCAAGGGTGAGCCTGCCCATTGGATGACGGTCGAATACTCCCCGGGAAGGGGTACTGGCGCGTAAGTTGCGCGCCGGGCGGCCCCGGCGGCGCCCGGACGCAGACAACCGGCCACCGTCCGGCGGACCGGCGCGCGCGGCCGCCGGGGCGCCGGGTCCCGCCCGTGCCCCGGTCCTGGCCGCCGGTCGTAGCTCCCGCGGTGCGCCCCGGCCCGGGGGCCGTGCTGCGACTGTCGTAGCCGCCGCCCGACACGCTGACGAGGCGTCCACCGGGCCGCGCGCGGGTGCGCCGGGACGCCCGGCGCGTCCTGGTGCGCCAGGCGACGGGTGCCGCGCGGCGGCGCCGGGCCGCGGGGTGTTGGGGCCCCGGTTGTCACCACCGCACCGAAAGATGCCGCTACCGTCGGAGATGTGAAGGCTATTCGTCGATTCACCGTGCGAACCGTCCTGCCCGAACCACTACGTCCCCTGGGGGAGCTCGCGCAGAATCTGCGCTGGTCCTGGCACAACGAGACCCGTGAGCTGTTCCAGTCCGTCGACCCCGAGGGCTGGAGAGCGGCGGCCGGCGACCCGGTGCGGCTGCTCGGCGCGGTCTCGAAGGACCGGCTGAACGCCCTCGCCAAGGACCGCAGGTTCCTCCGCCGGCTCGGCACCGCCGTCGAGGACCTCCACGACTACCTCGGCAACCCACGCTGGTACCAGGGCGCTGCCGAGGCCGGGGAACTCCCCGCCGCCATCGCCTACTTCTCACCCGAGTTCGGCATCACCGCGGCGCTGCCGCAGTACTCCGGCGGCCTCGGCATCCTGGCCGGCGACCACCTCAAGGCCGCCAGCGACCTGGGCGTGCCGTTGATCGGCGTCGGTCTGCTCTACCGGCACGGCTACTTCCGCCAGTCCCTGTCCCGGGACGGCTGGCAGCAGGAGCACTACCCCGTGCTCGACCCCAACGAGCTGCCGCTGTCGCTGCTGCGGGACGAGGACGGCGGCCCCGTCCTGATCGCCCTGGACCTCCCCGGCGGGCGCAGCCTGCGCGCCCACGTCTGGCTGGCCCGGGTCGGCCGGGTCCCGCTGCTGCTGCTCGACTCCGACGTCGAGGAGAACCACCCCAACGAACGGGACGTCACCGACCGCCTCTACGGCGGCGGCAGCGAGCACCGGCTGCTCCAGGAGATGCTGCTCGGCATCGGCGGCGTCCGTGCCGTGCGCACCTACTGCGCCCTGACCGGGCACCCGGCGCCCGAGGTCTTCCACACCAACGAGGGGCACGCGGGCTTCCTCGGCCTGGAACGCATCCGCGAGCTCGCGGCCGACGGAGAAGGGCTGGATTTCGACTCCGCCCTGGAGGCCGTGCGGGCCGGTACGGTCTTCACCACCCACACCCCCGTACCGGCCGGCATCGACCGCTTCGACCGCGAGCTGCTCGCCCGGCACCTGGGCGACGACGGCGAGCTGCGCGGCGTCGACGTCCAGCGGGTGCTGGAGCTGGGGATGGAGACCTACCCCGGCGGCGACCCCAACGTCTTCAACATGGCCGTGATGGGGCTGCGGCTGGCGCAGCGCGCCAACGGCGTTTCCACCCTGCACGGCGGCGTCAGCCGCGAGATGTTCGCCGGGCTGTGGCCGGGCTTCGACCCGGAGGAGGTGCCGATCACCTCCATCACCAACGGCGTGCACGCCCCCACCTGGGTCGCGCCCGAGGTGTTCCGGCTCGGCGCCCGGCAGGCCGGCGTCCAGAACGCCGAGGACGCGATGACCACCGGGCTCGCCGACACGTGGGAGAGCGTCTTCCGCATCCCCGACGCCGCGATCTGGGAGCTCCGCCGGGAGCTGCGCGAACAGCTGGTGCGGGAGGTGCGCCGCAGGGTGCGCGCCTCCTGGCGGCAGCGCGGCGCCGGCTCGGCCGAGCTGGGCTGGGTCGACGACGTCCTCGACCCGGACGTGCTGACCATCGGCTTCGCGCGCCGGGTCCCGTCGTACAAGCGGCTCACCTTGATGCTGCGCGACCAGGACCGGCTGATGGAGCTGCTGCTGCACCCGACCCGGCCGATCCAGATCGTCGTCGCGGGCAAGGCGCACCCGGCCGACGACAGCGGCAAGCGGCTGGTGCAGGAGCTGGTGCGCTTCGCCGACGACCCCAGGGTGCGGCACCGCATCGTGTTCCTGCCGGACTACGACATGGCCATGGCCCAGCACCTCTACCCCGGGTGCGACGTCTGGCTGAACAACCCGCTGCGGCCGCTGGAGGCCTGCGGCACCTCCGGCATGAAGGCCGCGCTGAACGGCTGCCTCAACCTGTCCGTCCTGGACGGCTGGTGGGACGAGTGGTTCGACGGCAACAACGGGTGGGCGATCCCCACCGCGGACGGCTTCGGCGCGGCCGGCGACCCCGACCGCCGCGACGACATCGAGGCGGCCGCCCTCTACGACCTGGTCGAGAACCAGGTCGCGCCCCGGTTCTACGACCGCGGCACGCACGGTCTGCCGGTCCGCTGGATCGAGATGGTCCGGCACACCCTGAGCACCCTGGGGCCGAAGGTGCTCGCCGGGCGCATGGTCCGCGAGTACGTGACCCGGCTGTACGCGCCCGCCGCCCGCGCCCACCGTCTCGCGGGGGGCGGGGAGTCCGTCGAACTCGCCGCGTGGAAGCGGCGGGTGCGCGAGCAGTGGCCGATGATCGCGGTCGACCACGTGGAGACCGGTGCCTCGGTCGGCGGCTCCCCGGAGCTCGGGACCACGCTCACCCTGCGCGTCCAGGTGGCCCTCGGCGGCCTGGAGCCCGGGGACGTGGACGTCCAGGTGGTGTCCGGGCGCGTCGACGACTCCGACCGGATCGCCGACCCGACCGTGGTCTCCCTCAAACCGGGCGGACGGCCGGACCTGGAGGGCCGCTGGCTCTACGAGGGCCCGCTCACCCTCGACCGCACCGGCCCCTTCGGCTACACCGTCCGCGTGCTCCCGATGCACCGGCTGCTCGCCTCGGTCGCCGAGCTCGGGCTGATCGCGGTGCCGCCCGAGGCGACGGGGATGACGGCCGGCGTGCTGCGCTGAGCCGGACGTCCACGCAAGCGGGAACGGGACCGGGCCCCGGCCGTCGTTGACGACGGCCGGGGCCCGGCGTGTGCGGTCAGCCGACGGGGGTCAGCTGCTGGTGTTCACCGCGGTGTCGTCGACCACGAAGCTCGTCTGCAGCGAGGAGTCCTCGGTGCCGGTGAACTTCAGGGTGACGGTGGAGCCGGCGAAGGAGTTCAGGCTGAAGGACTTCTGGGTGTAGCCCGAGGCCTTGTTGAGGTTGGAGTAGGTGGCCAGGGTGGTCGACCCGGCCGTGACGGTCAGCTTGTCGTACTGGGTGCTGGTGGTCGTCTCGGCGGAGTCGATGTGCAGCCAGAAGGTGAAGGTCGCCTTGCAGCCGGCCGGGATCGTCACCGACTGGGTGAGCGTGTCGGTGTGCGTCGAGCCGTAGCCGTCCAGCCACGCCTTGTACGAACCGCCGTGGGCGGCCTGGCTGCTGGAGTTGGTGATCACACCGCTGGTGGCCGTCCAGGAGGCGCTGCCGGACTCGAACCCGGGGTTGCCGAGCAGCTGGCTGGAGGCGCAGCTACCGGGGGTGGTGACGGTCCAGGTGAAGGAGGCGGTGCCGGTCTTGGACGCGGAGTCGGTGACCGTGACCGTGGTGTTGTATGTGCCTGCGGCGGACGGGGTGCCGGAGATCAGGCCGGTGGAGGCGTTGATCGACAGACCGGAGGGCAGGCCGCTGGCCGCGTAGCTCAGCGCGCCGCTGTTGGTGCTGCTGGCCTGGATCTGCAGGCTGGCGGCGGTGCCGACGGTGCTGCTCTGGTTGCCCGGGTTGGTGACCGTGACGCCCGAGACGGGCGCGTGGCTGCCGACACCGATGCCCGCGAAGGCGTTCTGCACGCCCGCGTACTGGGCGGATCCGGCGCCGTACAGGGCCGTCGCGGCGTTCAGGGCGGCGGTGCGGGCGGCCGCGTAGTTGGTGCTGCTCGTCATGTACGTGCTCAGCGCCTTGTACCAGATCTGCAGCGCGGCGGCACGGCCGATGCCGGCGACGGCGATGCCGTCGGCGGTCGGGCTGTTGTAGCTGACCCCGTTGATGACCTTGGCGCCGCTGCCCTCGGAGAGCAGGTAGAACATGTGGTTCGCCGGGCCCGAGGAGTAGTGGACGTCCAGGTTGCCGATGCCGGAGTACCAGTTGTCGGGCGACGTGCCGTCGCGGGACGGCTTGTCCTGGTAGCGCAGCGGGGTGCCGTCGCCGTTGATGTTGATCTCTTCACCGATGAGGTAGTCACCGATGTCGTTGCTGTTGTTGGCGTAGAACTCGACGCCCGTGCCGAAGATGTCGGAGGTCGCCTCGTTCAGGCCGCCGGACTCGCCCGAGTAGGTGAGGTTCGCGGTGGCGGAGGTGACGCCGTGGCTCATCTCGTGGCCCGCGACGTCCAGCGAGGTCAGCGCGTGGGTGTTGCCCGAGCCGTCGCCGTAGGTCATGCAGAAGCAGCTGTCGTCCCAGAAGGCGTTGACGTAGCCGCTGCTGTAGTGGACCCGCGAGTACGCGGCGACACCGTCGTTGCGGATGCCGCTGCGGCCGAAGGTGTTCTTGTAGAAGTCCCAGGTCGTCTGGGCGCCGTAGGCGGCGTCGGCGCCCGCGGTCTGGGTGTTGGAGCCGGTGCCGTCGCCCCAGACGTCGTCGGCGTCGGTGAACAGCGTCCCGGTGCCGGAGGTGCCGCGGTTGAGGTTGTACGTCTTGTGGCCGCCGCGGGTCGTGTCGTACAGCTGGTACGTCGAGCCGGACAGCGTCGTGGTCAGCGACACCTGGCCGCTGTACTGGGTGTTGCCGGTGCCGGTCTTGATGTCCTGGTACCGGTAGAGCTCCTTGCCGGTCACGGCGTCGGTGACGACGTGCAGCCGGCTCGGGGTGCCGTCGTCCTGCAGGCCGCTCACCACGGTCTCCCAGGCGAGCTTCGGCGTGCCCTGGCCGGCCCAGATCACCTTGCGGGCGTCGTCGGCCGCGGGCGCCTGGGCCTTCAGCGTCTTGGCGGTCTTCAGCGCGGCGGTCGTCGCGGCGGACTCGGCGACCTTCGGCGTCGTCGAGGCGACCGTGATCCTCTGGTTCGTGTTGAACGTCGTGCCGACCGTTCCGGTGCCCTTGGCGGGCGCGTGCACCACGAGGTCGCCGCCGAGCACCGGGAGCCCGGCGTAGGTGCGCTCGTAGCGGGTGTGCAGCGTGCCGTCGGCGTCCTTGACGACGTCCTTGACGACCAGCTTCTCCTTGCTGCCCAGACCCAGCGACTGCGCCGTGACGGCGGTGCGGTCGCTCGCGCTCTTGATGAGCGCGGTGCGCTGGGCGGGGGTGAGCTTCGCCTCGAGGGCTCCGGCGCGGAGCTGGCTCGTGTGGGGGGCGGCGTTCGCCGTGGCGGAGGTGGCCGGTATGCCGACGGCGATGAACGCGGCGGTGGCGACCACACTGGCGGCCGCGACTGCCTTGCGGGGGGATCGTCTCACTCGGACTCCTACTGCGTCGGCCGCGGTTGGCGGCCGGGGACAGCCGGGCAGACGGGGTGTGCTGCCCGGGCGGAACTAGCCGTGCGGGTGGGACGTGCGGAGTTCGGCCGGTGCGTCAGCACGAAGCGGTGCGGTGTGTGGGCGTACTGACGGCCGACGGGGGGAAGAGTGCCACTGTTCACGGCTTGGTGTCATGTACGTGGCGAGAAGTTGGCCGAATTCGTCCTTTGAGGGGGACGTCGGGTTCGCATTCCGGACAGGGAGGGGCGAAGCGTGCCGGAAAGAAGCCGGGGCGTGCGGGGCCGGC
Source organism: Streptomyces sp. PA03-6a (assembly GCF_033792765.1). Lineage (NCBI taxonomy): Bacteria > Bacillati > Actinomycetota > Actinomycetes > Kitasatosporales > Streptomycetaceae > Streptomyces > Streptomyces sp. PA03-6a. The sequence continues at coordinate 11,486 of NZ_JARAVK010000137.1, forward strand.
CGGCCCCGCACGCCCCGGAAGGTGCCGGTGGCTCAGACGAGGCTGTCGCGCCAGGCCTGGTGCAGATCGGCGAAGCGGCCCGCGCCGGAGACGAGTTCGGCCGGGGTGCCGTCCTCCACGACGCGGCCCTGGTCCATCACCAGCACCCGGTCCGCGATCTCCACCGTCGACAACCGGTGGGCGATGATCACGGCGGTGCGGCCGCGCAGCACCTCGCGCATCGCCTGCTGCACCGCGCGCTCGCCCGGTACGTCCAGCGAGGAGGTCGCCTCGTCCAGGATGAGCACGGCCGGGTCGGCGAGCAGGGCGCGGGCGAAGGCCACCAACTGGCGCTGGCCCGCCGAGATGCGGCCGCCGCGCTTGCGGACGTCGGTGTCGTAGCCCTCGGGCAGCGCCGCGATGAAGTCATGGGCGCCGATCGCCCTGGCCGCGTCCTCGATCTCCTCACGGGTGGCCTCCGGGCGGCCGATGGAGATGTTCTCGGCGACCGTGCCGGAGAAGAGGAACGCCTCCTGGGTCACCATCACCACCCCGCGGCGCAGCTCCGGCAGGGCCAGCTCGCGCAGGTCCACCCCGTCCAGGGTGACCCGGCCGTCGGTCGGGTCGTAGAACCGGGCCAGCAGCTTGGCCAGCGTCGACTTGCCCGCGCCGGTGGCGCCGACCACCGCGACCGTCTGCCCGGCGGGCAGCCGCAGGTCGAAGCGGGGCAGCACCTCGCCGCCCGTGCGGTAGGCGAAGCGGACCCCCTCGAAGACGACCTCGCGGCCCGGGATGTCCGCCTGCGTGGCAGGCAGCGCCCGCGGTGTCTGCGGCTCGGGCACCGACGGCCGTTGGGCCAGCAGCCCGGCGATCTTCTCCAGCGAGGCGGCCGCCGACTGGTAGGAGTTGAGGAACATGCCGAGCGGGTCGATCGGCGCGTACAGCCGCCGCAGGTAGAGCACGAAGGCGGCGAGCACGCCCAGCGCGAGCGAGCCGGAGGCGACGCGGTACGCGCCCCACAGCACCACCAGCGCCACCGAGGTGTTGGCGATCAGCCAGGAACTCACGGTGAAGCGGCCCATCTCCAGGATCGCGTCACCGTTGGCCTGCCGGTGGGCGGCGTTGAGCTCGTCGAACGCCTCGTCGTTCGCCTTCTCGCGGCGGAAGGCCTGTACGGGCCGGATGCCGTTCATCGTCTCGGTGAAGCGCACGATGACGGAGGCGATCGCCGCGGAACGGCGTGTGTAGACCGTGGCCGACCGGCGCCGGAAGATCCGGACGGTCACCACCAGCGGCACCGCGGTGGCGAGCGCGAACAGGCCGAGCCCCCAGTCCAGCCACAGCAGGACGGCCGAGATGTAGAGCACCGACAGCCCGACGTTCAGCAGCTCCTGGAGGCCCTCGGTCAGCAGCTCCCGGATCGACTCCACGTCGGAGGTGGCGCGGGCGATGATCCGGCCCGAGGTGTAGCGCTCGTGGAAGTCCAGGCCGAGCGCCTGGGCGTGCCGGAAGATCCGGCCGCGCAGGTCGACCAGCACGTCCTGGCAGACCCGGCCGGCCTGCCGGACGAACGTCCGCTGCAGGAGACCGCCGGCGACGGCGCAGCCGATGTAGCCGACGGCGACCGCGATCAGCGGGCCGTGGTCGTCGCGGCGCAGCGCCGGGATGGCCCGGTCGATGGCCACCGCGACGATGAGCGGGCCCGCCTGCACGGCCGCCTGCTGCAGCAGCAGCACCACGGCCGCCAGCCACACGCGCCGCCGGTGCGGCCCGACCAGTTCCCGCAGCAGGGCGCGTGACGCCCTCTCGGGCGCCGGGAGCCGGTCCCGGTCGAAGAGGTCGTCCTCCCGGGCTTGCCGGGCCTCCCGGGCCTCCTCGGTCTCCCGGTGCCCCGCCGGTTCCCCGTCGGCCGACTGCTCGGCAGGCTGCGACTCCGCGACGGAGGTCATCGGGTGCTGCTCCCTTCGAATTGCGGACGGTCCGGCGCGGCGGGCGCGCTCCCGTCCTGGCCGGACATCAGGCGGCGGTAGACCGCGGAGGAGGACAGGAGCTCCTGGTGGGTGCCGACCGCGGTGACCCGGCCCTCCGACAGCAGCGCCACCCGGTCGGCGAGCATCACCGTGGAGGGGCGGTGGGCGACCACCAGCGCCGTCGTGGTGGCCAGCACCTGGCGCAGGGCCGCCTCGACGAGGGCCTCGGTGTGCACGTCGAGGGCGGACAGGGGGTCGTCCAGCACCAGGAAGCGGGGGCGGCCGACGACCGCGCGGGCCAGCGCGAGCCGCTGCCGCTGACCGCCGGACAGGCTCAGGCCCTGCTCTCCCACCTGGGTGTCCACACCCTGCGGCAGCTTGTGGACGAAGTCGCACTGGGCGATCTCCAGCGCCCGCAGCAGGTCCGTCTCGCCCGCGTCGGGAGCGCCCATCAGCACGTTCTCCCGCACGCTGGCGGAGAACAGGGTCGGTTCCTCGAAGGCCGTCGCGACCAGGGAGCGCAGCGCGGACCGGGTGAGCTGCGCGGCGTCGGTGCCGTCCAGCGTGATGCGGCCGCCGGTCGGCTCGTACAGCCGCGGGATGAGCGAGGTCAGGCTCGTCTTGCCGCTGCCCGTCGCGCCGACCAGCGCCACGGTCTCGCCGCTGCGGATGTGCAGGTCGATCCCGGTGAGCAGGTCGGGGCTGCCCTCGGGGGCGTCGGGGTAGCGGAAGCGCACGGCGTGGAAGCGGATGCCGTCGGCGGGCCGCCCGCCCTCGCCGCCGACCGGGCCGGTCCCCGTCCCCGAGCCGGTCTCCGGCGGGACCTCGGTGTCCAGGACCTCGAAGACGCGGTCGGCGGCGGTGGCCGCCTCGTTGCTGAAGGAGAGCAGCCAGCCCAGCGACTCCACCGGCCAGCGCAGCGCGAGCGCCGTGGACAGGAAGGCGACCAGCGTGCCCGCCGACAGGTCGCCGTCGGCGACCTGCACCGCGCCCAGGACCAGCGCCGCGCCCAGCGCCACGTCCGGCAGCGCGGTGATCACCATCCACAGGTCCGCCAGCAGCCCGGCCTTGCGCAGCTCGGTGCCGCGCAGCTCGCGCGACTGCCGGCGGAAGGCGTCGGCCTGGCTGCGGTGCCGGCCGAAGGCCTTGATGATGCGGATGCCGAGCACCGACTCCTCGACCAGCGTGGTCAGGTCGCCGACCTGGTCCTGCGCGGTGCGGGAGGCGACCTGGTAGCGCGCCTCGAAGTACGAGCAGAGGATCACCAGCGGCACGACCGGGCCCAGCAGGATCAGCCCCAGCGACCAGCGCTGCACGAACAGGATGCCGAAGCCCGCCGCGATGGTGGCCGTGTTGACCGCCAGGAAGACCATCGGGAAGGTCAGGAACATCCGCAGGATCTGCAGGTCGTTCGTGGCCCGTGAGAGCAGCTGGCCCGAGCCCCACCGGTCGTGGAAGGACACCGGCAGGCGCTGCAGCCTCCGGTACAGCTCGGCCCGCATCCCGGCCTCCAGCGCGGCCATGGGGCGCGCCACCAGCCAGCGCCGTACGCCGAAGAGCCCGGCCTCCAGGAGACCGAGCAGCAGCACCAGCCCGCCGCCGAGCCACACCCCGGACGGCTCGTGGTCGGCGACCGGGCCGTCCACGATCCACTTCAGGACCAGCGGGATCAGCAGCGCCAGGCACGACGCGACCACGGCCACGCCCGCGGAACCGAACAGCCGGTGGCTGATCGGCTTCACGTACGGCCACAGGCGCAGCAGTGAGCGCACGGCGGATCGGGAACGTTCGGGCTCGGGTTGGTTGGTCGACTCAGGCATCGTTTCAGAGACTACGTGCGACCACCGACAACGCTCATCCGGATTTTCGGCCGAGGTCGCGCACGGCGGGCACCGCCAGCAGCGCCACGCACACCAGCAGGGTCACCGCACCACCGGCCACCAGCACCGGGCGCGCCCCGAAGACACCCGCCGCCGGCCCCGCGAGGGCCTGCCCGACCGGCAGCATGGCGACCGACCCGGCGACCTCGTAGGCGTGGATGCGGTTGAGGATCTCGCCGGGCACCTGGGTCTGGACGCTGGTGGCCCACATCACGCTCCAGAACGCCCAGGCCGTCCCGGCGACCAGCACCGCCGCCGCGATCGCCGGCACCGGCAGCCCGGCGCCGACCGCGGCCGGGTAGAGCGCGAAGCCGAACAGCGCCACGGCCCCGCCCCGCAGCGGCCGGGCCGGCCGCAGCCGTATCGCCAGCAGCCCGCCGAGCGCGGTGCCCGCCCCCAGGGCGGAGGAGACCAGGCCGTACGCCTTCGGGCCGTGCGCCGGCAGGATCTCGCCGGCCGCCAGCGGGGTGACCGGGCCCATGACGAGGATCATGAAGCCCATCCAGATGACGATCACCGACCACATCCAGGTACGGGCCCGGAACTCCCGCCACCCCTCGACCAGGTCGGCCCGGAAGCTGCTGCGCCGGGCGGCGTCCCGCGGCTCCCGCGCGGTCCGGGCCGGCAGCCGGAGCAGCAGCAGGCAGACGGCGCTCACCGCGTACGTGGCGGCGTGCGCGGCGAACACCCCGCCCGCCGAGGTGAAGGCCACCAGCACGCCGGCGAGCGCCGGGCCGGCCAGCGCCATCAGGGACTCGGCGGTGCGGACCACCCCGTTGGCCTCCTGGACGTCCCGTGCCACCTGGGGCACCGTGCTGGCCACCCCCGGCTGGAACATGGCGCCCGCCACGCCGTTGACGGCGCCGATCAGGCAGATCTGCCAGAGCACGACGTGCCCCGAGAAGAAGAGCCAGGCGGCCAGGGACTGCGTGCCGACCCGCACCAGGTCGGCGCCGATCATCAGGCCGCGGGCGCTGAACCGGTCGGCGAACACGCCGCCGAGGACGACCAGCCCGGCGAAGCAGGCGGTGAAGGAGGCCATGGCGTAGCCGATGTCGCCCGCGCCGTAGCCGTGCTGGAGCAGCCCGGCCGACAGGGCGACGGGCAGCATCGAGTCGCCGAGCATGGCGACGCTGCGGGCGGTGAAGTACAGGCTGAACCCCCGTGACCACAGGCGGTCCCGGGGGGTGGCCGACAGGGCGCGGCCGGAGGCGCACGGCGGCGATGGCGGAGGTGCGGAGGTCACGGACGACCAGTGTGGACTGGACCAATTGGCCGAGTCCACACCTTTGCCGCCGCGTCTCGTCCCTCAGACGGCGCGCAGCAGCAGCACCGTCCTCCCCGGCACGGTCAGCGCCTTCCCGCCGCGGTGCCGGCTGCCCGGTGCTTCCGTCTGGTCCTCGCGCGAGGTGTCGAGCAGCAACTCGTACTCCCTGGCCCACGGCCCGCCCGGCAGCGTGAAGCGGACCGGGCGGTGCGAGGCGTGGAAGACCGCCAGGAAGCTGTCGTCGGTGACCGGGCGGCCGCGCGCGTCGCGGTGCGGGATGTCGGCGCCCGACAGGTACATCCCGAGCGTGGACGTGGGGCTGTACCAGTCGCCGTCGGTCATCTCCCGGCCCTGCGCGGTGAACCAGGCCAGGTCCCGCAGGCCCTCGGCGGACTGCGGCCGGCCGGAGAAGAAGGCCCTCCTGCGCAGCACGGGGTGGGCGCGGCGCAAGGCGATCAGCCGGGCCGTCAGCTCGCGCAGCGAGGCCCAGTCAGGATCCTGCGGCAGCGACCAGTCCAGCCAGCTGATCTCGTTGTCCTGGCAGTACGCGTTGTTGTTGCCGCCCTGGGTGCGGCCCGTCTCGTCACCGGCCACCAGCATCGGCACGCCGGTCGACAGCAGCAGCGTCGAGAGCATGTTGCGCAGCTGACGGCGGCGCAGCCCGCCCACGGCCGGGTCGTCGGTCTCGCCCTCGTGCCCGCAGTTCCAGGCGCGGTTGTCGTTGGTGCCGTCGCGGTTGTCCTCGCCGTTGGCCTCGTTGTGCTTGCGCTCGTAGCTCACCAGGTCGCGCAGGGTGAAGCCGTCGTGCGCGGTGATGAAGTTGACCGAGGCGTACGGACGGCGCCCGCCCCAGGCGTACAGGTCGCTGGAGCCGGACAGCCGGTAGCCCAGGTCGCGCACGTCGTGCTGGGTGCCGCGCCAGAAGTCCCGGACGGTGTCGCGGTAGCGGTCGTTCCACTCCGTCCACAGCGGCGGGAAGGCGCCGACCTGGTAGCCGCCGGAGCCGACGTCCCAGGGCTCGGCGATGAGCTTGACCCGGCGCAGCACCGGGTCCTGGGCGATGACGGCGAGGAAGGGGGAGAGCATGTCGACGTCGTGCATCGACCGGGCGAGCGCCGCGGCGAGGTCGAAGCGGAAGCCGTCGACGCCCATCTCGGTCACCCAGTAGCGCAGGGAGTCGGTGATCAGCCGGAGCACCTGGGGCTGGACGACGTGGAGGGTGTTGCCGCAGCCGGTGTAGTCGGCGTAGCGGCGCGCGTCGCCCGGCAGCCGGTAGTAGCCGCGGTTGTCGATGCCGCGCAGGGAGAGGGTGGGCCCGAACTCGCTCCCCTCGGCGGTGTGGTTGTAGACGACGTCGAGGATCACCTCCAGCCCCGCGTCGTGCAGGGCGCGCACCATCCGCTTGAACTCGCCCACCTGCTGTCCGCGGGTGCCGGTGGCGGCGTAGCCGGCATGCGGGGCGAAGTAGCCGATCGAGTTGTAGCCCCAGTAGTTGCGCAGGCCCCGGCGCAGCAGGTGGTCCTCGTGCGCGAACTGGTGCACCGGCAGCAGTTCGACGGCCGTCACGCCGAGGCCGGTGAGGTACTCGATCGCCGCCGGGTGCGCCAGCCCGGCGTAGGTGCCGCGCAGTTCGGGCGGGATGCCGGGGTGGCGCATGGTGAAGCCGCGGACGTGCAGCTCGTAGATGACCGAGTCGGCCCAGGGCGTCTTGGGCCTGCGGTCGTCCGTCCAGGGGTCGTCGTCGTCCACCACGACGCCCTTGGGCACGTACGGGGCCGAGTCGCGGTTGTCCCGCACGGTGTCGGCGACCTCCTGCTCCGGCCAGTCGCGGACGTGGCCGTACACCTCGGGGGGCAGTGTGAAGTCGCCGTCGACCGCCCGCGCGTACGGGTCCAGCAGCAGCTTGGCCGGGTTCCAGCGGGCACCGGTCCACGGGTCCCAGCGGCCGCCGACCCGGTAGCCGTACCGGTGGCCGGGCAGGACCCCGGGCACGAAGCCGTGCCAGATCTCGTGGGTCAGCTCGGTCAGCGGGACCCGGGTCTCGGTCCCCTCGTCGTCGAACAGGCACAGCTCCACCGACTCGGCGCCGCCCGCCCACAGGGCGAAGTTGGTGCCCGGGCGTCCGTCGGGGCCGGTGTGGAAGCGTGCCCCCAGCGGCTGCGGGCTGCCAGGCCACACCAGGGTGTCCCCGGTCCCGGCGGGCCCCGGCACGGCCGGCGCGGTCTCCGGGCGCGGCAGCGGCACGGCCACGGGGGCGGTCCGGTGGCCGTTCGGGCGCAGCTTTCCGGCCCGGTCGACCGATTCGTCCTCGCGCGTCTCCGACACGTGCTCGCCTCCTGCGGCTCGGGGGACGCCGGACCCGGCCGGCGCCGGCCGTGCCCGTACGCGGCGCGGTGTCCCTCCGCGCGCGCGTCGCGCCCTCCCGCTTTACCTTCCCGTTCACCCTGCGGCGTCACACGCGTGATCGATCGGACGCGCCGCAGACGTTTCCCCGGGGCCGTCCGGTCGTTGACCGAGCGTGACGACTGCGGTGCGGCGCGCTCTGCGCGCGGGGGCGGGGCTTGCCACCGCCATGTGGCTGGCGGGGATGCTGACGGCGTGCGGGCTCGGGTTCGGGCCGGCGGACAGCGGTGCGGTGGCCGACGACACCCCGAAGGTGTCCGAGGCGAGGATCAGGATCACTCCGGGGGACGGCGCCCGTGACGTGGAGGCGGACGACCCGCTGACGGTCGAGGCCGAGGACGGCCTGCTCACCTCCGTGCACGTCGAGGACGGGGAGGGGGAGGTGGTCGAGGGCGTGTTCACCGCCGACCGCTCCCGCTGGCACGCCCGGTCCAGGCTGTCGCTGTCGGAGAAGTACACGGTGGACGCCGTCGCCGAGGACACGGGGGGCCGGCGGGCCGCCAAGCACGCGGTGTTCACCACCCTCGTCCCCAAGAACACCCTCATCGGCTACTTCACCCCCGAGGACGGGCAGACCGTCGGCACGGGCATGATCGTCTCCCTGGACTTCAACCGGCCGGTCACCGACCGCGCCGCCGTCGAGCGCGCCGTCCGCGTCGCCTCCTCGCCCGCCGTCGAGATCGCCCCGCACTGGTTCGGCGACCGGCGCCTGGACTTCCGCCCCCGCGAGCGCTGGGTCCCCGGCACGAAGGTGACGCTCTCGCTGCGGCTGCTCGACGTCGAGACCGGCCCCGGGGTCTACGGGGTGCAGTCCAAGGACGTCACCTTCGACATCGGCCGGGACCAGACCAGCACCGTCGACGCCGCCGCGCACACCCTGACGGTGCGCCGCGGCGGGCAGGTCACGCGCGTCCTGCCGATCTCGGCGGGCGCCCCGTCCAACCCGACGTACAACGGCGCGATGGTCATCTCCGAGAAGCTCCGGCTGACCCGGATGAACGGGGACACGGTGGGCTTCGGCGGCGAGTACGACATCCCCGACGTCCCGCACGCCATGCGGCTGACCCGCTCCGGCACCTTCGTGCACGGCAGTTACTGGGCCACCCCCGGCACCTTCGGCGCGGCCAACACCAGCCACGGCTGCGTCGGCCTGCTCGACGTGAAGGGCGGCGGGACGGCCACCCCGGCGGCCTGGTTCTTCGCGCACTCGCTCGTCGGCGACCTCGTCACCGTCGTCAACTCCCACGACCGCACCGTCGCTCCCGACAACGGCCTGGGCGGCTGGAACATGGCCTGGGAGCAGTGGGCGGCCGGCGGCTGAGGCCGGGCCCCGCGACTGGGACGGAACGGTGACAATACCGGGATCCACAACACCGGTTCCGTGTGGTTCTCTAAGCGCTAGGTGAGGGGGACTCACCCTTGGGCCACGGGGCCACGGGCCGGTTTTGGGGAGACGTGAGTTGAAGGCGATACAGGGCGCGCCGGGCGCAAGGCGGACCACCTTGGCCCTCGCGGTGGGGGCGATGCTGCTCCTGGTCAGCGCGTGCGGGGGCAGCGCCAGCGGCGACAGCAAGGACGGGGACAAGGCCAGGCCCGGTGCCTCGGCCTCACAGGGCGGCAAGGGGGACACGACCGAGTCGCAGGCCGTCGTGACCATCGCGCCCGAGGACGGGGCCGACGAGGTGGCCACGACGGGGGACCTCAAGGTCACCGCCGGCAAGGGCAAGCTGACCTCGGTCGTGGTCAAGAGCGGCAAGGGCGACCCGGTCGAGGGCAAGATATCCGCCGACGGCAGCAGTTGGGAGCCGACCGAGACGCTCGGCACCTCCACCGAGTACTCGGTGGACGCGATAGCCAAGGACGGTGCGGGCCGCGAGTCGGCCAAGCACGCGAGCTTCACCACGGTCACCCCGAAGGACACCTTCATCGGCTTCTTCACCCCCGAGGACGGCCAGACGGTCGGCGTCGGCATGCCGGTCTCGCTCAAGTTCAACCGGGCGATCACCGACAAGAAGGCGGTCCAGGACGCGATCGAGGTGACCGCGAACCCCTCGGTCCCCGTCGTCGGCCACTGGTACGGCGACCAGCGCGTCGACTTCCGTCCCGAGAAGTACTGGGCCAAGGGCACCAAGATCACGCTCTCCCTGCGGCTGAACGGGGTCGAGGGCGCGAAGGGCGTCTACGGCACCCAGTCCAAGGACGTGCACTACACCATCGGCCGCAGCCAGGTCAGCATCGTCGACGCCGCCAAGCACACGATGAAGGTCTACCGCGACGGCAGCCTGCTGAAGACCATCCCGATCACCTCGGGCGGGCCCGGCACGACGACCTACAACGGCAAGATGGTCATCACCGAGCGGTACAAGGTGACGCGCATGAACGGCGACACCGTGGGCTTCGGCGGTGAGTACGACATCAAGGACGTGCCCAACGCCCAGCGCCTGACCACCTCGGGCACCTTCATCCACGGCAACTACTGGGCCTCGCCCGGCACCTTCGGCAACGCCAACGTCAGCCACGGCTGCGTGGGCCTGCGGGACGTGCGCGGCGGCAGCGGCGACACCCCGTCCTCGTGGTTCTACAACAACTCGATGATCGGTGACGTCGTGCAGGTCAAGAACTCCCACGACAAGACCGTGCAGTGGTGGAACGGGCTCAACGGCTGGAACCTGCCGTGGAGCCAGTGGACCCCCGCCTCCTGACGCGCCCCGTGAGGCACGTCGCAGCGTAAACGGGCGTTCACGGATACCCTCGTCGGCCATGACAGTTAATCTCGAGGTCGACGAGGGTGTCGGCACCATCCGCCTGGACCGCCCCCCGATGAACGCCCTGGACGTCGCGACCCAGGACCGGCTCCGCGAAGTGGCGGAGGAGGCCTCCCGGCGCGAGGACGTACGGGCCGTCGTGATCTGGGGCGGCGAGAAGGTGTTCGCGGCGGGCGCGGACATCAAGGAAATGCAGGTCATGGATTACGAGGCCATGGCCGTGCGGTCCCGCGCACTGCAGGATTCCTTCACGGCGGTCGCCCGGATCCCCAAGCCGGTGGTGGCCGCCGTGACCGGTTACGCCCTCGGCGGCGGCTGCGAACTCGCGCTCTGCGCCGACATCCGGGTCGCAGCGGAGGACGCCAAGCTCGGCCAGCCGGAGATCCTGCTCGGCCTCATCCCCGGCGCGGGCGGCACGCAGCGGCTGTCGCGCCTGGTGGGTCCCGCCAAGGCGAAGGACCTCATCTTCACCGGCCGCATGGTCAAGGCCGACGAGGCGCTCACCATCGGCCTGGTGGACAAGGTGGTCCCGGCCGGGCAGGTGTACGCCGAGGCCCGCGCCTGGGCCGAGCGGCTGGCCCGGGGGCCGGCGCTGGCGCTGCGCGCCGCCAAGGAGGCCGTGGACGCCGGTCTCGAGACCGATCTGGAGACCGGCCTCACCATCGAACGGAACCTGTTCGCAGGGCTGTTCGCGACCGAGGACCGTACGACGGGCATGCGCAGCTTCGTCGAGGAGGGTCCGGGCAAGGCGAAGTTCCGCTAGACCCAACCCGGTTGAGTGACAGCCGGTGCCCGTCGGGTCGCCTTAAGCCGACCTTAAGAGGACCTTAAGGCGACCTGCGCCGGATTCGTCGGCCGTTCCTCTCCGGTGCCCCCTTCGCGCAGGTGGGAGGGGTCGTGTGAGATCCATCATTGCCCTTGACATATGCCGGTACGGCAACTCGGAATGACGCGTTCCGCCCCGTCAATTCCCCCGATCCGCCCCGAACCGCCGTCGCGTACGGCCATCATGAGAGCATGGCGGGGCAGCAGGGAGCATCTGAGCAGCCGCAGCGGGTAACGGTCCCGGCGGCGGGGTGGCCGCCCACGGCGGTCGACGATCTGGCGGCGACGTCCCTCGATCTGTTGGGGAATCCCTCCGTGGACGAGGTGCGGCTCTCCTCGCGCCCGGAGTCCGCGGCCACGGCCCGGCGGCTGAGCCGTTCGGTGCTCCGGCTCTGGGGTCTGCCCCAGTTCAACGACGTCGTCGAGTTACTCGTCTCCGAACTCGTCGGCAATGCCGTGCGTCACACCGGGGCCCGTACCTTCGGCCTGCGCATGCTGCGCCGCCGCGGCTGGATCCGGGTGGAGGTGCGCGACCCCTCGCGGGCGCTGCCCTGCCTGATGCCGGTGCGCGAGATGGACGTGAGCGGGCGGGGCCTCTTCCTGATCGACAAGCTCGCCGACCGCTGGGGGGTGGATCTGCTGCCACGCGGCAAGACCACCTGGTTCGAAATGCGGGTCATGGACCGCTGAACGCCAAATGAACAGCTAACCTGCGTTTACAAGGTCAGTGTCCCACCTCACTCCCACATCGTGAGGTTTCAGCTGCGATGTCTCGTATAGTTGTGGAGCAACGACCCCCATGACCCGGGCTCGGTCGTCCCATGGCGTCGTGGATCACACCCCCTGGCTCCACGACGAATCGAGAGGCCCCAGCAGCGTCGCACAACGATGCGCAGGGGCCTCTTTCGTCTTCCGGCGGGACACGCCGACAAGGGTGACCATTCCGGCGACCGGGCGATACCGGGGTGATCGTGGGCATATGATCGCACTGCGCACGCTGCGCCGGCTCTGCGCCGCCGCCCTTTCGCTGGGGGTGCTCGCACTCCCCGTCTGCACGGCCTCCGCGGCCGTCGCCCCGGGTCTTCCACGCGACCCGGCCGTCCCCGAATGGTGCCCCGTCGTTCCCGACCGGCTCTACGCCGCCGCGGACACCAGCGTCGACCTCGACCGGATCAGGCCCGACGAGCCGACCTGGCGCTCCAACTGCAACGCCCTCTTCCACGGCGACGACCGCCCGCCGGAGACCGTCTTCAAGGACGGCCTGCGTCCCGAGGACGTGGGCGACGGCGAGTACGACCTGCAGGCCTACGCCCGCCGCGAGCAACCCTCGCCGTTCGTGGCCACCACCTACGACCGCGAGGCCCTCAGGCAGCACACGGCCGCCTACCACTACTACATCGACGCCCCCGGGGGCATCGAGCTCGACGAGACCCTCGGTACCCGTGAACTGCGCTCGGCCCGTACCGGCGTGGTCTTCCCCGGGGGCATCGCCCGCCAGTTCCTCGTGAAGGCCTGCCCGGTGGACAAGGCCACCAAGGCCGAGCTCACGGCCCGGTGCGTGGTCAACCCCGCGTACTCGCCGTGGCGTGGCTGGCCGGCCCCCGACTGGACGGGGGTGAAGGAGCCCGCGGCCCCTGCGGCCCCCTCTGCCC
>NZ_JARAVK010000138.1:0-24214 GCF_033792765.1 Streptomyces sp. PA03-6a
ACCCCACCCCGCAGGCCAACTCCCCACCGGCCGGCCACGCCCGCCAAGCCGTCCCGGGCGAGGGGGCGTTGCCCGACTGAGATCCATCCGCAATGGCCCCGATGCCACCCGTCCGCCCCGTCCTGCGTCACAGTCGCAGAAGGCGCAGGGGGCGCCCCCGGGGGAAGCAGGTGACGGTGATGCGGCGGATCACGGCGGCGGTGCTGGCGGCGGTGGCGGCCGGAGCGGTCCTGACGGGTTGCGGCGCGAACACGGACCGGGGCCACGCCGGTGACACGCGGCGGCCCGGACCGGTGCGGGGCGCGGACGGCGCCCCCAAGGACGGCGGCTCCGAGTGGAACGGGCAGGGCACGGACGAGGACCGGGGCCTGGAGCGGGCGCCCGACGCGTCACAGCTGTCGACCTTCGCGCTGGACGTCGACACCGCCTCGTACGGCTACGCCAAGCGGCGGCTCGACGAGGGCTCGCTGCCCTCCCCCGCGGACGTGCGCCCCGAGGAGTTCGTCAACAGCTTCCGCCAGGACTACCCCGCCCCCGAGGGCGACGGCTTCTCCGTCACCGTCGACGGCGCCCGCATCGGCGACGAGGAGGGCTGGTCCCTCCTGCGGGTCGGCCTCGCCACCCGCCCCGCCGACGAGGGGAACCGGCCGCCGGCCGTGCTCACCTTCGTCGTGGACGTCTCCGGCTCCATGGGCGACCCGGGCCGGCTGGACCTCGTCCAGAAGGCGCTCCGTGCCGCGGTCGGCGAGCTGCGGGACGACGACTCCCTGGCCGTGGTGACCTTCAGCGACCGCGCGCGGGTCGCCCTGCCGGCGACCCGGCTCGGCACCGGGGGCGCCCGGCAGCGCGCCCTGTCCGTCGTCGACCGCCTCGCGCCGGAGGACTCCACCAACCTGGAGGCGGGCCTGCGCACCGGCTACGACGTGGCCCTGGAGAGCGCCCGGCGCGGAGCCACCAACCGGGTCGTCCTGCTCTCCGACGCCCTCGCCAACACCGGGCAGACGGACCCCGACGCCCTCCTGGAGCGGATCGACCGGGCCCGCTCACAGCACGGCGTCGCCCTGTTCGGGGTCGGCGTCGGCAGCGAGTACGGCGACGAACTGATGGAGCGGCTGGTCGACAAGGGCGACGGCCACACCTCGTACGTCTCCACCCCGGCCGAGGCCCGTGCCCTGTTCGTGGACCAGCTGCCCGTCAACATCGGCCTGCGCGCCCGCGACGCCAAGGCCCAGGTCTCCTTCGACCCGAACACCGTCGAGCGCTACCGCCTGATCGGCTTCGAGGACCGCGCCGTCGCCGACGAGGACTTCCGCGACGACCGCGTCGACGGCGGCGAGGTCGGCCCCGGCCACACCGTCACCGCGCTCTACGCCGTACGCCTGAAGGCGGGCGCCCGCGGTCACGTCGCCACCGCGACCGTGCGCTGGCTCGACCCGCACGACCGCTCCCCGCACGAGGCGTCGGGCGCCGTCGAGGCGGCCCGCCTGGCCGGCCGGCTGTGGGACTCCGGCACCTCGCCGCGGCTCCGGGTGGACGCGGTGGCCGCCTACTTCGCCGACGCGCTGCGCACCTACGACACCGGCGAGGAGCAGCTGCCCGGCGCCCCCGGCCTCGCCCGCCTCGGCGACCGCGCGCACGCCCTGGCGGCGACCACCGAGGACCCCGCGGTACGCGACCTGGCGGAAGCCGTGGACAGCGCGTACGCGCTGCGCGCGGGCTGATGGAGTATCAGTGAACCCATGACAGAAGAGAAGGAACCCGAGCCGCGGCTCGACGCCCGCTTCAGCAGCACCGGCGCGGCCCCCACCACCTGGCACGACGCCCGCGGGCACCTGGCCGGAGCCGAGATCTACTGGCTGACCACCGTCCGTCCCGACGGCCGCCCCCACGTCACCCCGCTCATCGGGGTCTGGCTGGACGACGCCCTGCACTTCTGCACCGGCGCCGACGAGCGCAAGGCCAAGAACCTCGCCCGCAACGGCCGGGTCGTCCTCACCACCGGCAACAACGCGCTCGGCGAGGGCCTGGACGTGGTGCTCGAGGGCAAGGCGGCCCGCGTGCGCAGCGAGAACCAGCTGCACCGGATCGCCGCGGCGTACGAGACCAAGTACGGCTCCGGATGGCACTTCGACGTCGGCGACCAGGTCCTCGTCGGCGAGGGCCACGAGGCCCTGGTGTACGAGGTGGAACCCACCACGGCCTTCGCCTACGCCCGCGGCACCACCTACAGCCAGACCCGGTGGCTGTTCTAGGCGCACGTGGCCGGGACGTGGCGCAGGCCGTGCCGGAGGTCCGGCCTCACCCCCGGGAGCCCGGGGCCGGACCCGGGCCCCGGCCACGCGCCCGTCCCGGTCCGGCGCCGGCCGGGCCGTGGAAGGCGGCACGGTCGGCGGCGGCGGTACCGCGTTCCCAGCCCTCGCGGTCGCGGCCCCTGAGCCGCTCCGTGCGGGTCTCGGGGAACATCGCGTCCGCGGCGCGGCCGACGGCGACCTCGCGGGCCGCCAGCACGGGGAGCACCTCCGTGGACCCGCCCGCCTCCGCGGCTTCCTCCGTCGCGTCACGGGCGGCCGCGGCCAGGCGCTCGCCGATCCGGCCCGCGTAGGCGATGAGGAAGGACTCGCGGAAGTCCCGCGACAGGTCCCCGCCCCTGGCGCCGCCCTTGCCGCCCCTGCGTCCCGGGCGACGCGTGGCCGGCCCCGGGGCGCCGCCGCCGCGCATGGCCGCCTCGGCCTGCACCAGCAGCGAGGTGTACAGCACCTCCACGGCCTCCAGGTCGGCCTCCCAGCCCACGACGGTCGAGAAGCCGAACTCCGCCGACCACACGGCACGGCAGCGGTTCGCCGCCGCGACCGCGTCCAGCAGCAGCGCCTTCGGCGCCTCGTACGGACGCTCCACGCCGATCCGCCGCGTGCCGGGACCGCCGCCGCCCGGTGCCGTACCCGCGACCAGCGCCTCGTCCACGCTGTGCCGTGCCATCAGGTGCTGGGCCTTCGCGCTCAGCGCCTCCGCCTCCTCGGGGAAGGCCGTGGACTCCGCCTTCGCCAGCAGCGCCCTGATCCGCCGCAGCATCGGATGCCCCGCACCGCCGGCACCTCCCGCGGCGGGCGCGGGCGCCGTCGGCGGCGTGATCCCGGGCAGCCGCCCCAGCAGGCGGACGAGCTCCAGCACGGCCGTCGCCACGGTGAAGCGGTCCAGCCGTTCGGCCGCCCCGTACGCCGTCAGGAGGCCCGCCGGGTCACCGCCCCCGTCGGCGGTCAGGCGCCCGGCGAGCCGCACGTGCTCCGGGCGCAGTTCGCGGCGCACCATCCGCAGCAGGTCGGCGTCCTCCCAGCCGCGCGCCCGGCAACCCCGCAGCAGCCCGCCCACCGCGGTCGCCACCGCCCGGCCGACCTCGTCCCACCCGGCCTCCGCCGCCGCCATCGCCGACGCCCCGGCGTCCAGCGCCGTCTCGACGTCCCCCTCCGGCGCCCTCAGGACACCGGCGAACGCCGCCTCGACCACCGTCATCGCATCTCGCACGCGGTTCAGGATCGCACCGACACGCCGCGCACGGAGCACCGTGCCCGCCCGCCCCGGCGGGCCGGGACATCCACACGACCGGGTTCCACGCCGACGTCACGGCCGAGCCCGCCCCGGCGGCCGCCGGATGCGGCCCGGTGGCCGTCGCCCTGCCCGTCACGGACGTGGCCCCACTCCCGGGGACCTGTCGATCGGGAACCGCGCCCGCCTCATGGGACGGCTCGCCGCCGACACGGGCTGCGACGTCGTCGTCGGCCGCAGCCTGCCGGCTCGACCAGCCACCAGTGCTGGGCACGGCGGCCTGGGCGGTCGCGCTGAAGACCCTGCCCCGCCGCTCCCTCCCTCGTCGCCCGGCTGCGCGCCGTTGGCGGCACCGCCGACGACATCGACCTCACCGGCCGGGCACGGCGTCCTCCTCGAACAATCCGGCCACGTCACGGAGATCATCGTGGCGGCCGCCGCCGGGATCAGCCGGCCGCGCCGCCCCGCTCCACCAGGACCGGCCACAGGCGCTGCGCCAGTTCCGGGTCGGTGCGGGCCACTTCACGCCCGAGGGCGGACGCGGCCGCGGCGAGCGCGCGGCGCAGTTCGGCCGGCTCCGCCGAGCGCACCAGCGTCGCGTGCAGCGGCCCCGTGACCTCGTCCGGCAGCAGGTGGGCGCCCTTGGCGTAGGCCGCGGGGTGCCCAAGGCGCAGGCAGGCGAGGGCGATGACCTGGGTGCGCACCGCTCCGATCCAGTGCTCGGCCTGCCACAGCCGGCCCCGCTCGATGCTCGCCGCGGCGTGCAGGACGTGGTGCCAGCCGAGCCCCGCCGGCGTCCCCGGGTCGGCCGGCGCCGCCTCCGGCGCCCGGCCCGCGGCGCCGAACACCGTCCGCCACTGCGGCCCCCGGGGCCCGAACTCCTCCTCCGGCGTGAACGCCAGGTCCGCCTCCAGCGCCCCCGGCAGCAGGAACACCCGGTAGACGGTCGCCCCCGCCGGCAGGTCCCAGTGGTGCAGCGCACCGAACCCGACCCCGTACAGCCACGCCGTCCAGCGGGCCAGCGCCGTGCCCACCTCGCCCCGCACCCCGAGCACCAGGTCGACGTCGGACCACCGGTCGCCGCCTCCCGGGACCGCGAGCGAACCGGTGAGCGCGGCCCCGGTGACGTCCGGGTCGTCCGCGGCCAGACCGAGCAGCCGGGCCCGCAGGCGGTCGCGTTCCCCGGGTGTGAACATGCCCTCACCGTAGCGAAGCGGGCGCCGCGCGTCCGGGCCGGTCATCCGCCGGTCGCCCGCCGGTCGTCCGGCGGACATCCGGTGATGGGAACGTGCGGGCGTGACTCGCACGATGGCTCTCGGACTGGCCGGTACCGCCGCGCTGGCGGTCGGCGGCAGGGCCGCGGGGGCGCTGCCGGTACGGGACGGGATCGCGCTGCCGCAGGGGCAGGCGGCGGCCGGACTGCTGGTGGCGTACTTCGGCCTCGGGCTGCTCGTCGCGGCGTGGTGGCAGCTCGGCCGGCTGGTGCGCGGGCCCCGGCCCCCGTCGATACGCGCGCTGCTGACGACGTTCGCCGTGTGGGCGGCACCGCTGCTGCTGGCCCCGCCGCTGTTCAGCAGGGACGTCTACAGCTACCTGGCGCAGGGCACGATGGTGAACGCGGGCATCGACGCCTACACGCACGGGCCGGGCGTGCTGGGAGGTACGGCGGCGGCCGAGGTGCCGGCGATCTGGCGGAACAGCCCCGCGCCCTACGGGCCGGCGTTCCTGGCGCTGGCGCGCTTCGGGGCGCACGCCGGGGTCGCCGGGATGCGGGCACTGGCGCTGCTGGGGGTGGCCCTGCTGGCCACGCTGCTGCCGCGGCTCGCCCGGCGCTGCGGCGCGGACCCGGCCGCGGCCGTGTGGCTGGGGGCGCTCAACCCGCTGGTGCTGCTGCACCTGGTGGCGGGGGCGCACAACGACGCCGTGATGCTGGGCCTGCTCGGCGCGGGCCTGGGCGCGGCACTCGCCCGACGCCCGGTCGTGGCCGCCACGCTGGTCACCCTGGCCGCCCTGGTCAAGGCGCCCGCGGCGCTCGGACTGCTGGTCGTGGCCAGCCTGTGGGCCGAACACCTGGAGGGCCGCCGGCGCCTGGCACGCGCCGGGGCGGCCACGGCGGCGGTCGCCGGCGCGGCCACCGTGGCGGTCACCGCCGTCACCGGCGTCGGCTACGGCTGGATCGGCGCGCTGACCACGCCCGCCTCGGCCTCCAACTGGTCCCTGGTCAACGTCCTGGGACGGTTCGTCGGCACCCCGGACGTGTGGCGGCTGCTCGGCATGGCCGCGGCCGCGCTCGTCATCGCCGCCGTGTGGCTGTACCGCGAACGGCTCGGGCCGGTGTACGCCCTGGGGATCAGCCTGCTCGCGGTGGCGCTGCTGGGCCCGGCCATCCGCCCCTGGTACCTGCTGTGGGGACTCGTGCCGCTCGCCGTGGCCGCACCCGACGGCCGGGTGCGGCGGATCGCCGCGCTCGCCAGCGCGGTGCTGGCGCTCGTGGTGCTGCCCAGCGGGTTCGCCGCGACGCCCCGTCAGATCGCCCTGGCGGCCACGGGTGCGGCCCTCGCGCTGCTCCCGCTCGCCGCGCTGCGGCTGGTCCGGCTCGTACGTCCCGCGTTCGCCTCATGAGGCGGATCGTGACGGCGGCCGCCGCCGTGGTCGCGACCGCGCTCTTCCTGGCCACCGTGCCGCTGCACCGGCACTGGTTCGACCTCGGCGTGTACTGGGGCACCGTCAACGCCTGGACGCACGACGGCGTCGGCGTCTACGACTACCTCAGTCCCGGGACGACGTACGGCTTCACCTACCCGCCGTTCGCCGCGCTGTGCATGCTGCCGCTGACCCTGGTGAGCTGGCCCGCGGCCGTCGTCTGCGCGGCCGCCCTCAACATCTGCGCCGCGGCGGCCGTCCTGTGGTGGACGGTGTGGCCGATCGTGCGCCGCGAGGGCTGGACCCCCTGGTACGCGATGGTGCTGGCCGTGTGCCTGATGGCGCTCCTGGAGCCGGTCCACGACACCTTCACCTTCGGGCAGGTCAACCTGGTCCTGCTCGCCCTGGTGCTCGCCGACGCCGAACTGCTGCGCCGCGGCAGCCGCTGGGCCGGGTGCGCGATCGGCCTCGCCGCCGCCGTGAAGCTGACGCCCGCGCTGTTCATCGGGTGGCTGCTGCTCGCCGGGCACCGCCGCGCCGGCCTCACCGCGGCCGCCACCGCGACCGGGGCGACCCTGCTGGCGGCGCTGGCCGCGCCCGGCGCGTCCCGCGACTTCTGGACCCGGGCGATGTGGGACACCGACCGCGTCGGCTCGCTGTCGTACGCCTCGAACCAGTCGCTGCGCGGCACCTTCGCCCGGCTCGACGCACCCACGTGGGTGTGGGCGGTGGCCGTGGTCGCGGTGCTGGCGGTGTGGGCGTACAAGGTGCGCCGGTCCGGCGTCACGACGGGCGTCGCCCTCACGGGGGTGACGGCCTGCCTGGTCAGCCCGGTGACCTGGGTGCACCACCTGGTGTGGCTGATCCCGGCGTTGGCGGCGCTGGCCGGCGAGGCGCTGCGGGTACGGACCCGGGGCCTGACGGTCGCGGCGGTCGGCAGCTACGTCCTGCTCTGCAGCAGCGTCGTGTGGCTGTGGCGGGGCGACCCCGGCACCGGCGGCCCGGGCACCCTCGTGGGCGGCAGCGCCTACGTGTGGATCGGCCTGGGGCTGCTCGTCGCGCCCCGGCCCGGATGGCGTAGCAGGGCGCGCCCGCGTCCGATCCTGGCTGACAGGGTGGGGGAGAGGGCCGGCTGACGGCCCGTCGGCCGAGCCGTCCGCCGAGTCCCGAGGAGATCGACACATGCGTGTGTCCCTGCGCCGGACGTTCGCCGCGCTGCTGATCACCGCCGTCCCCGCGCTGGCCGCCCTCCCCGCGCCGGTGCCCGCACAGGCGCACTCCTCCGTCGCCCTGGCACCCCTGCTCGGCGTCGGGGCGCCGAACTCCATCCCCGGCCGCTACATCGTCACCCTGGCCCCGGACAGCGACCCCTCCGCCGTCGCGAGCGCGGCCGGGATCACCCCGGCCCACGTGTACGACAGCGTGATGCGGGGCTTCGCCGCCCCGCTCACCGGACGGCAACTGGCCCGGGTACGGGCGCTGCCCTCGGTGCGCGGCGTCGAGCAGGACACCACGGTCACCCTGCCCGCGGAGGACCGGATCCCGGTGTCGACCAGCCGCCGGATGCCGGGCAGCCCGCCCCCGGCCGACGGCACCGGCCGGTTCTGGGGCCTGGAGCGCGTGAGCAACCGCGCCCCGGCCACGCACGGCTTCACCGTCCGCGCGACCGGCGCCAAGGTCACCGCGTACATCATCGACAGCGGGATCGACTTCACCCACCCGGAGTTCGGCGGCCGCGCCAGGCCCGGCATCGACGAGATGGACGACGGTCGCAACGCCGCGGACTGCGCGGGCCACGGCACGCACGTCGCCGGCACGGTCGGCGGCGAGCACACCGGGGTCGCCCGGGCGGTCTCGCTGGTCTCCGTACGCGTGCTGGACTGCGAGGCGCGCGGCCCCAACTCCGGCATCATCGCCGGGATCAACTGGGTCGCCCAGCACGCGGTGAAGCCCGCCGTGGCCAACATCTCGCTGGGCGGCCTCTACTCCCCGACGATGAACGAGACCCTGGACGCGCTGGCCCGGGCCGGGGTCTTCCCGGTCGTCGCGGCCGGCAACGACGACGTCAGCTCCTGCGTCATCTCCCCGGCGAGCGCGACGGAGTCCTTCACCGTCGCCGCGACCGACCGGGCCGACCACCGGGCGGCGTTCAGCAACTTCGGCAGCTGCGTCAACCTGAACGCGCCCGGTGTCGACATCGCCTCCGCCTTCCCCGGCGGGCTCTACGCGATCATGAGCGGCACGTCGATGGCGGCCCCCCACGTCACCGGCATCGCCGCGCTCTACAAGGACACCTACGGGGACGCCGGCTTCGAGGTGCTGAAGAAGTGGCTCCTCGACCACGCCACCCGGACCGCGGTCCCCGAACCGTGGGGCACCCCGCAGCTGGTGGCCTTCGCCGGGGACCTCTGAACGGCTCCGCCGTCCCGCGCCCCGCCCGTCAGGTGAGTTCGCGCGCGAGGTGCAGCGCCGTGATCGCCATGCGGCGGGCGTGGAAGAAGCGGTGCGCCCCGTGGTTGGCGACGCCCGCGTCCAGCTCCAGCCGCTCGCAGCCCGCCGCCCGGGCCCTGGCCTCCACCTCCGCCAGCAACCGCGTGCCCACCCCCGCGCCAAGCGCGTCCAGCGCCGTGACCAGGTCGTCGACCAGCAGCAGCCGCCCCCTGCTGGTGGTCAGCACCCGGTGCGTGGCCACCCCCAGGTAGCGCTCCCGCTCGTCCAGCGCCGCCGTGAAGACCACCCCCTGGTCATGCGCCTCGGCGGCGAAGGCCGCGAACCCGTCGGCGGTCAGAGCCGGTCTCAACGCCCTGATCAGCGGCCCGACTTCAGCGGTCATGGCCGGTTCACCAGACTTCACGTCCACGAACGTCAGTTCCATGGCGTGATCCTAGGAGGCGCCGGCGCCCGCCGCGCTCCGGTACGGATCAAGTCGCCGCGGCGTTCAGCACGGCAAAGGCCGAGCGGTTGTGCGCCACCGTTGATCGGCGAGACGGCGCACACCCACCCGGCCCGGGGCGCGGACGGCCCCTAGACCTCGACCCGCTCCCGGGCCTCGACCACCATCGGCAGCCGGTCGGGGTGCGGCACCGCCGCGGTGACCTCCCGTGCCGTGTGGCCCGGGGCCGGCCGCAGCCGCCGCCGGCCCAGCACCGTGGCCAGCGAGATGATCATCTGCGTCCAGGCGAAGGAATCCCCTATGCACTTGCGGGTCCCCGAGCCGAACGGGACGAACGCCCCCCGCGGCAGGTCCGCACTGCGCTCCGGCAGCCACCGGTCCGGGTCGAACCGCTCCGGGTCCGGGAACGAACGGCGGTCCCGGTGCAGGGCGTAGAGGCTGAAGGCGACCTCGGTGCCGGCGGGCAGGGTCACCCCACCGAGTTCGACGGGCTCGACGGCACGGCGCATCAGCAGGGTGACACCGTGCAGCCTGACCACTTCGTTGATGACCCGCGACAGGTACTCGTACGCGGCGACGTGCTCCAGCCCAACCGGGCCGGACCCCGATACCGCCGCGATCTCGGCCAGCAGCCGCTCCTCGACCTCGGGGTGCCGTGCGATCTCGTGGAACGCCCAGGTGAGCGTGGTCGCGGTGTTCTCCGCACCGGCGAAGAGGATGGTGCTGAGTTCGTCCCTGACCTCCACGTCCGTCAGGGCCTCGCCGGTGTCCGCGTCACGCGCCGCGAGCAGTGTCGACAGCAGGTCGGGCCGGTCCGTGTCGCCGGACTCGCGGGCGGCTGCGACGACCTCGTCGATGACCCGGAGGAGTGCGCCCGCCGCGGCGTCGAAACGGCGGTTGGCCGGGATGGGAACCCTGTCGAGGAACTTGGGTGAGGCGGTGCGCAGGAGCAGGGTGTTGACGATGACCGGCAGGTGCACCCGTATGGCGTCGACCGCGGGCTTGCCGATGTCCGTCGAGAACATCGTCCCCGCAAGCGTGTTGACCACCATGGCGGCCATCTCCCGCTCCACGGCGACGGTGTCCCCCGGGCGCCACGAGTCGGCCGTCGCCCGTGCCTGAGTTGCCATGACTTCGGCGTAGCCGGCGATGCGGGTCCGGTGGAACATCGGCTGCATCAGGCGGCGGTGCCTGCGGTGGGTGTCTCCCCCGGCGGTGACCAGCCCCTCCCCCACCAGGACCTTCAGCCGGTCGAAGAAGCGCCCCTTCTCGAAGCTGCGCCCCTTGGTGACCAGCAACTCGTTCACCAGCGCGGGGCTGTTCACGAAGTAGACGGGCATCGTGCCGACGTCGACCCGGACCAGGTCACCGGTGTCGCGGAGCGACGTGACAAAACCAAGGGCATTGCGCGCCAGCGGCCAGACGTGGCCGATGAGCGGAAGCCGACCGGGGGCGCGCGGAACCGAGCGCAAGTCTGCATTCACCCCGAGAACTCCTCTTCTTTCGCGGAATCTACGCCGTGCGCTGCGCGATCGGGTGTATGAAGGAGTCGAGGGTTGCCGTTTGGGTGAACTCGTGTGACGGACGGGACGGTTCCCTCTCGGGAAGCAGATCCCACCACCAGTCGATCGCCGGGATGCCCAGCGGATCCAGACTGTCGTCGCTGGGTGTGTCACAGAAGGTCGAGGGGAGGTTCGCCGGATCATCGGGTGTGGTGTAGCGGACCGAGCTGACGCCCCAGTCCTGGGCCCCGCGTATGAAGTGGCCGAGGCTGTCGAGGAACTGTCGCAGCTGTGGACTGCCGAAGATCCTCAGATGGTCCGAGACACGGAGGAAGAGGTTCATCACGCGGTCACGCTGTGCGATGGCCAGGGTGAGGGCCTTGTCCTGCGGAAGCCCCCGCTCCTCGGCGAGCACGCGCACCACGTTCAGGTAGAAGCCGCCTGCCCGCTCCTCCTTGTGGTGCGAGAAGATGTCGTTGTCCCAGCAGATGATGAAGTACGCCATCTCGGCCGCGGCACGCACCGCGGTGAGGTCCCTCTCCAGCGGCTGGAGCTCGTAGCCGTGCCCCATCTCCAGCAGCGGCATCATCACGGACGTGGCGCCGTCGTAGATCCGCATGAGCGTGTAGTCGTTGAGGTCCGGTACGGTGCCGCGACTCCTGAAGGACGCCTCCCACACGACGGAGGAGAAGTACTCGCGCAGGGCGTCGACCCAGCGGGCGACCTGACCTGGAGTGCCGAACACGTCCATCCGGTAGCGGAGGTCCCGCAGCCCCTGCGCCAGCGGATCGTCCGCCAGCATCGAGACCTCGGGGTTCTGGGCTATGCGCAGCAAGCGGGAGAGCGCCCCCATGAGATCGCCCGGCCGGGTCCCGATGTCGCCTTCCTCGCAGTAGCCGTCGTCAACGCCGAAGAGCCAGATGATGAAGTCCGCGGTGATGGTGATGACCTCCTCGCGGCCATCCGGGAGGATGCGTGCCGCGAAGGTACCGATGTCGTGCTGCACGAGGCGGCTGCGGAGCGCGTCGGAGCCGATGGAGAAGTGGTCGGCCCATTCGGCGGTCCGCGCGTCGATGGCGGCGTGGCTGGGATGGATGGCCGGACTGAGTGGAGAGTAGATCGGTGGAACTATCAGGTCGGGCCCCACTGACGGTCACCTCTCAGTTGTCAACCCTCTGACCACCGGCAATTTCGCCTGGCACATGCCCAAGCGGAACACGAGTGGATCATTTACAGCGACCATTACTCCGGCATATGGCCATGCAGTCAAGTGGCCAGATCTCGCCATGTGGAAGGTAGTTGGCCCACGCAATGCTTGCGCCGGGCGTGCGCCGTGTGCGCGGACGGCGCGCCCTCGCGCCGTCACCAGGCGGAAACGGCTCTCCGTATACACAGAGGCGCACGGCGGGCGCACGGGCGCATCCGCCCGTGCGCCCGCCGTGCGCGGGTCACAGAATGAGACGCTCGGTCTACCGGCGCAGCCAGCTCCGCAGAGCGCTCCACCAAGACCGCCTGCCCGCCGGAACCGAGGGCATCGGCGCTGCGGCCACCTGCGCAACCGGTGCCACAGAGGGCTGGGGCACCGCCTGCGGCAGCGGCTGGGGAATCACTTCGCGCGGTGCCGGCTTCACGCTGGCCCCGGTGTCCTCCTCCTCGCGCGGTCGGCGCGGCGTGAATTCCACGGGGAGTTCCGCGAGATGGTGCGAGGTCCACGCCGGAATCCGGGCGAGCTCGCCCGGGTCGACCGTGAGCCGCAGATCGGGAAGCCGCGCCAGCAGGACGTCGATGCCGGTCTCGGCGATCGCACGACCGATGTCCTGGCCCGGGCACTCGTGCGGACCGCCGCCGAAGGCGAGGTGGGACCGGTTGCCGTGCATCGGGGTCACGAGGTCGGGACGGATCGCGGGGTCGGTGTTCCCCGCGGCAAGCCCCAGGAGGAGCATGTCCCCCTCATCGATGCGCTGGTTGCCCAGTTCCATCGGGCCCGTGGCGTACCGGGCAGGCATCACCCAGAGCGGGGGCTCGTCCCACAGCACCTGTTCCAGGCCGTCAGGCAGCGTCATGTGGCCGCCCGACAGGTTGCCACGGAACCGTGGATCGGTGAGCACCAGTTTCACCATGCCCGCGATCAGGTTCGCGGTGGTCTCGTTCGCGGCCACGAGCACGAGGCGCAGGTGCTGGATGACCTCGTCGTCGCTGAAACCGGCGGCGTCGTCGATGAGCCAGGACGCCAGGTCGGGGCCCGAGTCGGCGTGCTTCTCCGCCACCAGCCGGGTCAGCGACTCCAGGATGTGGACGTAACTGGCACCGGAGGTCTCGGTGCCCTTCATCAGGTCACGGCACGCCTCCGCGAGCCGTGGCCCTTCCTCCTCGGGGAGACCGAGCAGGTTCGTCATGACGAGCAGAGGAAGCTGCTCGGCGAACTGGGGCACCAGGTCGGCATTGCCGGCGGCGGCGAACTCGTCGATCAGCTGGTTCGAGACCCGCGTCACGTGGCGTCGGATGCCATGGCGGTTGAAGCGCCCCATGCCGCGGCTGACCGCGCCGCGCAGCCGCTTCTGGTCCTCACCGTCGGCGAAGACGACCAAGGGCTGCCAGGTGATGGTGGGGGCGAGCGGGTGCTCCGGCTTGAGCTCCCCTCTCTGGAAGACGTTCCAGCGCCGGGAATCGGAGGAGAACCGGGACGGGGTGCGGAGCACCTCGAGGTTCTCCCGGTAGCCAAGCACCAGCCACGCCGGCAGGTCGTCGTGGAGCAGGACGGGAGCCACGGCTCCGTGCTCGGCCCGGAGCTTCTCGTAGACGCCCATCGGGTCGGCCTCGGCCTCGGGGTCGTAGAGGCGGCGTATGCCGCCGGCACCGGAGGCGTGGGCGGGGCACTCGGGGGGTGGGGTTGTCACGATGCCTCCGTGGAGAGGGCGAGGGAGTGCAGATATCGCATCAGGGTGAGCAACACGTCGCGGCTGGAGTCCCGCTTGCGAGCGTCGCAGTGCACGATCGGGACGTGCTCGGGAAGGTCGAGGGCGGCCCGCAGGTCCTCGACGGGGTGCGGAGGCGCCTCCGGGAAGGTGTTGATGGCCACCACGAAGGGCACCCCGCGCTCCTCCAGCCGCCCTATGACGTCGAAACTGACTTCGAGGCGGCGGGTGTCGACAAGGACGACCGCGCCCAGCGCCCCCTCGAAGAGCCCGTTCCAGAGGAACCAGAAACGCTGCTGGCCGGGGGTGCCGAAGAGGTACAGCACCAGTTCCCGGTTGATGCTGATCCGGCCGAAGTCCATGGCGACCGTGGTGGCGGTCTTGCGTTCCACTCCGGCGGTGTCGTCCACACCGACACCCGCCTGGGTCATGGTCTCCTCGGTCGTCAACGGCCTGATCTCACTCACCGATCGGACCAGGGTCGTCTTGCCGACCCCGAAACCCCCGACGATCACTATCTTGACCGCGGCGGTGGCGGTTTCCGGCAGTGCGTCCTCGCTCCGCGGCCCGGTGACGACGAGGGGGTCAGAGCTTCTCAAGTCCATGCATCACCGCCTCAATAAGAGCGACGTCGGGAAGGTTGGCGGGCGGAATCGGCGAGCGCGCCTCCACCCTTTTCTCGGCCAGCAGGTCGGTGAGGAGCACCGTGACCACGCTGACCGGAAGATTGAGGTAAGCGGAGATCTCAGCCACGGAGAGGGGCGAAGTGCACAGTCGCACGATCGCCGCCTGCTCCGGCGGCATCCCCGGCGGTGGCCCGGTACGCGCCCGGACCAGCGTGACCAGGTCGAGGGTGGAAGTGTCGGAGCCCCCGCTCCGACCTCCCGTGATCACGTAGAGCCGCTCGGGGCTTCCTTCCTCCCATCCCTGACCCGATTCGCTCATCCGGCATGCTCGTCGCTACGCGGCGGACTGCTCAGGTGCTCACCGATGCGCGCCACGAGGTCGCGCATCCGCTGCCCCATCAGTCCGGCATCGACCCCCTCGTCGGCGAGCACCGCGAGGTACGCCCCGGCGCCGGCCGCCATCAGGTAGAAGAAACCGCCCGACATCTCGATCACGACCAGCCTCATGCGGCCGTCACCGTGCGGGAACTCCGACGCGACGGCCGCCGCCAGGCTCTGCAGACCGGCACAGGCCGCGGCGATCCGGTCGGCCGCGTCCGTGTCCGTTCCCCACTGAGCCATGCGCAAGCCGTCCGCGGAAAGCACCACCACGTGGCGGGTCTGCGGAACGCTGGTCGCCAGGTCCTTGAGCATCCAGTCCATGTTGGCCCGCTGCTGAATCACGGCTACTCACCCTTATCTAACGACTCGTCACTGTTGCTGACGGGAGCGGCAGCGGGCGTCTCCCCGGAAACGCCGCTCTGGAAGGCGGCCAACCACATGCCGGGCTGCACCGGCTCTTGGGCCGGTGGTTTGGCATGGGAAGCAGTGACGGAACCGGCGGCCGAGCCCGCGGGGGCGGACTGGGCGGGCGGGATGCGCCGACGCCGCTGGGGCAGCCCGTTCGAGGTGCGCTCGTGGACGACGGGGATGTCGTCCGCCATGTCGGCCGTCACGGGCGCCGAGGCCTGGGGCCCCGTCGTTCGCGCGGCACCGGAACCGGAATCCGAACCGGTGCGCGGCGCCGGCACCGACCGCGGACCGGAGGCGGCACCGATGCCGTGCGCCAGGCCCGTCGCGTTGGTGGTGGTGGTGATCAGGTCCTGCGGGACGATCAGGACCGCGCGCACACCGCCGTAGGCGGAGGTCCGCAGCGAGACCTGGAATCCGTAGGCCTTCGACAGACGGCCCACCACGGCCAGGCCCAGACGGGGCGTCTCACCGAGGCCGTTGAGGTCGATGCCGGCCTGCGCCTGGGCGAGCATCTGCTCGGCGCGCTGACGGGCCTCCTCGCTCAGGCTGACGCCGCCGTCCTCAATCTCGATCGCGATGCCCGACTGCACCTCGACCGCGGTCAGGTGGACCCGGGTCTGCGGCGGGGAGTAGCGGGTTGCGTTGTCCAGCAGCTCGGCAACCGCGTGGATCAGCGGCTCGACCGCGGGGCCGATGATCGCGACCTCGGAGACCGAGTGCAGCTCGACCCGTTGGTAGTCGGTGATCCGCGACATCGCGCCGCGCAGCACGCTGAAGAGAGGAACGGCCTTGCTCCACTGACGCCCGGGGCGGGCCCCGCCGAGGACGGCGATGCTGTCGGCGAGACGGCCGATCAGGGCGGTGCCGTGGTCGAGGCGGAGCAGATCGCCGAAGACCTCCGGGCTCTGGCCGTGGCGGTCCTCCATCTCCCGCAGGGCACTCGCCTGCTGGTGGACGATGGCCTGCACGCGGCGGGCGATGTTCACGAAGGCGCGCTGCGACGACTCCCGGATGTCCTCCTCGGCGGAGACGGCCGTGAGGACGGAGTGGAGAACGGCTTGGTGCGCGCTGTGGAATTCTGCGGTGAGGCCCTCGGTGCGGGTCTCGACGCTCTTGAGCACGTCCTCCAGGAACTCGCCGCGCTGGAGCCTCGCCATGGCGTCGGGCAGCTGTTCCTTGGCGAGGCGTACGGTCTCGGCCTCCTGCTGGGCCAGCCGGTACCGCAGCTCGGCGTCGTGACGGGCCACCTCGGCACGGAGTTCCGCGGTCAGGTGCCCTCGGCGCGCGACCTCGACGGCGAGGACGGCGACGGCCACCGTGGCGGTCACCCCACACCACAGCACCGCAACCCTGGCGGACGAGGGGACGGTCCATACGGCGACGGTCGCGACCGCCGCGACTATGACGACCGGCAATAACCACGCGGACGTCGCGGTGGGCCGGTGGTCTCCGGGGGACGATCCAGCACGAACCATCAGCATCCTCAGGTGATCGCTAGTCATGGAACGAACACGGCACGAGCAGCGGATTGCGGCGTCAACGGAGTGGGCAATCAGCAGGCCGCGCCTGACCTGGCGTAATTGCTACAACACGCTGAGCCGCAAGTAGCATAGCCGCTTCCATTCCGTGGCTGATGCCGCCTCACGATGCCTTTGGCACATGCCGTTTGACGTATGGTTATCGGTTCTTCGGCGTCGACGCAAACCCCTCCCGGGCGCTCCCTCACCATCTGTGCGTCCACGATTCGATCATGAGCAATGACCGATATAAACTGTTTGACCACGGATGGCTCGATCGACGGCGACGCCGGTCCCCGCGCCCCGGGAGGCTCTCATGGGCGAGCAGGAACACGCCGGGCCGAACCCCCCAGCGAGGACCCCGGAACGCCGCTTCCCCACGTCACGCGCCCCCCGCGGGATCCGCACCGGGCCGGGCCGCGGGCGCGGGCGGGCGGTACGGGCGGGCGCCGCGGAGGGCGGCGGGGCCGAACCGGAGCGACCGGCTCCACGGCAGGTGCCCGGGTGGTACGGCGAGACCCACGGCGGCACGACGGGAAAGCCCCGGCGTGCGCCGTCCGGCCGCGCGCGGTGCGCCCGCGCCGGAGGACCCCGGAGGGGCACGAAAATTGGCTTCACTCTTAAGAGTGATGGGTACTTGCGCCCGGCCCGTTCAGGGAGCAATGTCACGCGCGCGGAGACCGGGGCCGGCCGATGACCGCCGGGGAACTGCAGGGGCTCGCCGCGATCGTCACCGGAGGTGCCACCGGGATCGGGCTCGCCACGGCGGAGACACTGGCGGCGCGCGGCGCACGGGTCGCCGTGCTGGACCAGGCCCCCGGCCGGGCACCGGCACACGTGCACGCGCTCGCCGCCGACATGGCCGACGACGCCTCCGTGCGGTGGGCGGTCGGCCGGGCCGTGGAGGACCTGGGCGGGCTGGACATCCTGGTCAACAACGCGGGCACCGGGGCCGTCGGCACCGTGGAGGAGAACCCGGACGGCGAGTGGCGCCGGGTGCTGGAGGTCAACCTCCTCGGCGTGGTCCGGGCGAGCCGGGCCGCGCTGCCGTACCTGCGCCGCTCCCGCTACGCGTCGATCGTCAACATCTCCTCGGTGACGGCCACGGCGGGGCTCCCGCGCCAGGCGCTGTACGCGGCGAGCGAGGGCGCCGTCCTCGCGCTCACCCTGGCCATGGCCGCCGACCACCTGCCCGAGGGCGTCCGGGTCAACTGCGTCACCCCCGGCACCGTCGACACTCCCTGGGTGGAGCGGCTGATCGCGGCAGCCCCCGACCCGGCGGCCGAGCGGGCCGCGCTCCAGGCCCGCCAGCCCAGCGGGCGCCTGGTCACCGCCCAGCAGGTCGCCGACGCCGTCGCCTACCTCGCCGGACCCTCGGCCGCGGCGGTCACCGGCACCGCGCTCCCCGTGGACGGCGGCCTGCACGCGCTGCGTCCCACCCCTCCGCCCCTTCCCCCGGGACCGCTGCCCTGAGCGGTGCCCGGGCCGAGGCCGGGCCGAGGCCGGGTCGAGGCCGGTCCGGAGCCGGTCCGGAGCCGGTCCGGGGCCGGTCCGCGCGAGGAGCCCCCGCGCACAGGACGTCCTAGCATGAAAGACACGGATCGGCGGAAATGGGACGCCCCTGATGGTCATGCCGGAGGGAAGCGCTGCGGCGCCGGCGAAGGCGCCGTTCGACCTTGCCTACGCCGCGTCGGCGCTGATCGACGGCGAGGGGACGATCGTCGGCTGGACGGCCGCCGCGGAGCACCTGCTGGGCTACCCGGCCGCGGAAGCGCTGCACCGCCCCGCCGCGCAGCTGCTCGCCTCCTCCGAACAGGCCGCCAAGGCCGCGGAGGTCGCCGCCCAGTGGCACGACCAGGACATCTGGGGCGGTCTCGTAGCCGCCCGGCACCGCGACGGACGCCGGATCGAGCTGGGCCTGCGGGTGTCCACGCTGGCGGCGCCCGACGGGCACGAGCGCTGGCTGGTGTCCGGGATCGACCTGGCCAGGACCCCGTCCTGGGCGGTGAGCAGCGCCATCCTGGAGGGCTTCCTCACCCGGTCCCCGATCGGCATGGCCGTGCTCACCCCCGACCTGCGGTACGTGTGGATCAACGACACCCTGGAGCGTTTCGCCGGCGTGCCGCGCGAGCACCGCATCGGGATGCGCATGAGCGACTCCCTGCCCGGTCTGGACACCGAGGCGCTGGAGAACATCATGCGCGAGGTGCTGCTGACCGGTGAGCCGGTGATCGACCACGAGTACCAGGGCTGGACGCTGGCCGCCCCCTACCGGGAGCGGTCCTTCTCCACCTCCTTCTACCGCCTGGACGACGCCGAGGGCCGGGTGATGGGCGTCTGCTACATGGGCATGGACGTCACCGACCGCTGGCGCGCCCAGGGCCGGCTCGCGCTCCTCAACGAGGCCGGGGCCTGCATCGGCAGCACCCTGGACGTCACCCGCACCGCCCAGGAACTGGCCGACGTGTCGGTCCCGCGGCTCGCCGACTTCGTCACCGTCGACCTGCTGGAGCCGGTGCTGCGCGGCGACGAGCCGCCGGCCGGCGGGGCGCTGGGCCGCGTGCCGCTGCGCCGCGCCGGCATGCGCTCGGTGCACCCGGGCACCCCGGAGTCGATCGTCGCGCTCGGCGAGCGGATCAACGCCGGCGACACCTCGCCGCACGTGCGCTGCATGACCTCCGGCCGGCCCGAGATCGAGGCCGACATCGCCATCGACCGCGCGTCGTGGCTCACCGACGACCCGGCCCGCGCGGCCAAGATCCGCGAGTTCGGGATGCGGTCGGTGATGTGGGTGCCGCTGCGGGCCCGGGGCACGGTCCTCGGCGTGGTGACCTTCATCCGGCACCGCCGGCCCGGCGCCTTCGAGCCGGACGACCTGCTGCTCGCCGAGGAGCTCGTGGCCCGCGCCGCGGTGTGCGTGGACAACGCCCGGCGCTGGACCCGCGAGCACGAGGCGGCGCTCGCCCTGCAGCGCAGCCTGCTGCCGCAGACCCTGACCGGCGGCACGGCGCTGGAGGTCGCCTCCCGCTACCTGCCCACCGACATCCAGGACGGCGTGGGCGGCGACTGGTTCGACGTCATCCCGCTGTCCGGGGCGCGGATCGCGCTGGTGGTCGGGGACGTCGTAGGGCACGGGCTCACCGCGGCGGCGACGATGGGACGGCTGCGGACGGCCGTCCACACCCTCGCCGACATGGACCTGCCGCCCGACGAACTGCTGGCGCACCTGGACGACCTCATCATGCGGCTCACCGAGGAGGAGAGCGCCGACGCGTCCGTGGCCACCACCGTCACCGGCGCCACCTGCCTCTACGCCGTCTACGACCCGGTGACCCGGCGGCTGACGATGGCCCGCGCCGGGCACCCGCCGCCCGCGGTCGTCGACCCCTCCGGCCGGGTCACCTTCGCCGAACTGCCCGCCGGCCCGCCGCTCGGCCTGGGCGCCATGCCCTTCGAGTCCGCCGAGCTCGAACTGGCCGAGGGCAGCATCGTCGCCCTCTACACCGACGGCCTGATCGAGACCTTCGGCGAGGACGTCGACGTGGGCCTGGAGCGGCTCGCGCACGCCCTGGCCCACCCCGAACTGCCGCTGCAGGACCTGTGCTCCGCCGTGCTGGAGCGTCTGCTGCCCGGTCCGCCCGCCGACGACGTCGCCCTGCTCGTCGCCCGTACGCACGCGCTCACCACGGACCGGTTCGTCGCCTGGGACCTGCCGGTCGACCCGGCGGTCGTCAGCCGGGCCCGGGCGCTGGCCACGCGCCAACTCGCCGAGTGGGGGCTGGAGGAGCTGCGGACGACCACCGAACTGGTCGTCAGCGAGCTGGTCACCAACGCCATCCGGCACGCCTCGGGCCCGATCCGGCTGCGGCTGATCCGGCAGTCGGTCTTCATCTGCGAGGTCTACGACGGCAGCAACACCGTGCCGCGGCTGCGGCACGCCCGGACCACCGACGAGGGCGGCCGCGGGCTCTTCCTCGTCGCCCAGCTGACCCGCCGGTGGGGCACCCGCTACACCGCGGACGGCAAGCTGATCTGGGCGGAGCAGGAGATCCCGGACGTCCACCCGGGCTGAGCGGGCGGCGCGTCAGTCCTGGAGGGCGGCCGGGTCCATGTGCACGACCTCCCACAGGTGGCCGTCCGGGTCCTGGAAGCTGCGGCCGTACATCGGCCCCTGGTCCATGGGCTCGTTCGAGGGCGACCCGCCCGTGGCCAGGGCCGCGTCGGCCAGCTCGTCCACGCGCTCCCGCGACTCGACGCCCAGGCAGAGGATGGACTCGGTGGTCTTCGTGGCGTCCGCGACCTCCTTCTTGGTGAACTGCCGGAAGAAGGGCTCGACGAGCAGCATCGCGAAGATGCCCTCGCCGATCACCATGCACGCGGCGTTGTCGTCGGTGAACCGGGGGTCGAAGGAGAAGCCGAGGCCGCCGAAGAAGGCCTTCGACCTGGGCAGGTCCTGCACGGGGAGGTTGACGAAGATCTGGGTCGGCATGGTCCGCCTCGTTCCGTTCCGGGGTCTGTGTCAGTGGTCTGTGCTGAAGTAGACCCGTGGACGCTCCGGAACTCATCGGAAGGCGGAGGAGAACCATGAGCGATCTCGCTGCACCCCCGGACGTGGCGCAGGAGCTGGAGCGCTACCGCGCGGAGCTGACCGGCTACTGCTACCGGATGCTGGGCTCGGCCTTCGAGGCGGAGGACGCCGTCCAGGAGACGATGGTGCGGGCCTGGCGGGCGTACGACCGCTTCGAGGGCCGCTCCAGCCTGCGTTCCTGGCTGTACCGCATCGCCACCAACGCGTGCCTGGACATCCTGGGCGGCACCGGACGCCGGGCCCGCCCGATGGACCTGGCCTCGCCCGGCAGCGCCGAGGGCCCGCTGCCCGGCACCCTGCCGGAGAGCACCTGGATCTCCCCCGCCCCCGACGGCCGCGTCCTGCCGGAGACGGGCGACCCCGCCGACCTCGCCGACCAGCGCGAGAGCGTGCGCCTGGCCTTCGTCGCCGCCCTGCAGCACCTCGCGCCGCGCCAGCGGGCCGTGCTCATCCTGCGGGAGGTGCTGGCCTGGAAGGCGGCCGAGGTCGCCGAATTGCTCGACACCACCGTCGCCTCGGTCAACAGCGCGTTGCAGCGGGCCCGCGCCGCCCTCGCCGCGGCCGCCCCCGCCACGACCGACCCGGCCCGTCCGCTCGACGAGGAGCAGCGCGCCCTGCTCGGCCGCTACGTCGCCGCCTTCGAGTCCTACGACCTCGACGCCCTCACCTCACTGCTCCACGAGGACGCCACGCTGTCCATGCCGCCCTTCGGCCTGTGGCTGCGCGGATCGGCGGACATCAAGGCCTGGATGCTCGGGCTCGGCTCCGGCTGCCGCGGTTCGCGGCTCGTCCCGGTCACGGCCAACGGCACACCGGGCTTCGGGCAGTACCGGCCCAGCCCCGACGGGGGTCACGAGCCGTGGGCGCTGCAGGTCATCGAGATATCAGACGGCCGGATCACCGGGCTCAACTCCTTCCTCGACACCGAGCGGCTCTTCCCGCTGTTCGGCCTCCCCGCGCGCCTCGCACCCGAGGCCCGCTAGCCCGCCCAGCCCGGTGAGCGCCAGCAGTTCCCGCAGCGCGCCCCCGGCGCCCCGCAGCCGGATCCGGCCGCCGTGGCGCCGGGCGGTCAGCTGCAACCGCGCGATGGCGTCGACCAGCACGACGTCCGGAGCGCCGTCGAGCCCGCCCACGTCGCACAGCACCGTCCCGCCGCCCCGCTCGGCCAGCAGCGCGTGCAGCCGCTCGACCAGCGGCGGGATCCCGGCGCGGTCGAGCCTCCCGGTCAGGACGAGCACGGCGGGCCCACCGCCCGGTCGGGACGCGGGCGGGGGCGGCGCGGGCCGGGCCATGGGCGACCTCCTGGGGCGGATGCGGGGATGCGTACCGCGTACGTCCCTAGGACCGGCGGCGGCGCCGTAATCCATCGGCGCCGCGCGTCACCGTCCGAGCAGAGCCGTGATCTCCCGCGGGTCCCAGGCCCCGTCGGCGCACTCCGCGAGGTAGGCCGCGATGCCGGGCAGGTCCCAGGCGCCCGTCTCGGCCAGGCCCTCGGCGATGTGCCGCAGGTAGGTCCCGGACGGCCTGACGTGCTCGGCCCCGCCGGAGCCCCAGGGGGCGGTGAAGGTGAGCACCGGGTGCCCGTCCACGTCCCCGGGGTACAGCAGCGTCTCGTACCGCCCCTCGCCCAGCCGGGCCCTGCCGCAGCGCAGCACCTCGGCGAGGTCGAGGTCGGAGCCCGGCGACCGGTACATCTCCTGGGCGGCGATGTCGGAGAACTGACCGACCGTCAGCAGATGGGCTCTGGCGCGCACCCCGCCGCCCGGCACGTCGCCGTCGTAGAAGGCCCGGCCGCCCGACCAGACCGGCGACAGCGTCGCGAAGTACATCCGCCCCGGCAGTTCCAGCGGCACCGACCGCAGCGGCGGGCGCGCGTCCCGGCAGCCCGGGTACTCCCGGCCGCCGCCGGGGGGCACCCCGCCGGCGAGGTAGCTGTTGAGGCGCACGAGGTGGGTGTTGGAGCCGTAGGCCGCGTACCAGACGAAACCGGGCGGCCGGTCCCGCCGCACGGCACCCCGGGGCCCCACGCGCTGCGGTGTGGTCACCGCTCCATGATGAGGGCGCCGCGGGGTCAGGCGGCCGGCACCGTGCCGCGGATCTGCCGCAGGAAGGCCGCGTTGTCCGGGGTCGCCCGCATCCGCTCCAGCAGCGTCTCGAAACTCCCCGCACCACGCAGCACCCGCCGCAGACCGCGCGCGGCCGCCAGCTCCGCAGGGCTGAGGAGCAATTCCTCACGCCGGGTCCCCGACGGGCCGACGTCCACCGCCGGGAAGACCCGCCGGTCGGCCAGCCCCCGGTCCAGCCGCAACTCCATGTTGCCGGTGCTCTTCATCTCCTCGAAGAAGTAGTCGTCGGCGCGCGATCCGGTGTCGACCAGCGCGGTGGCCAGGATGGTCAGCGAACCGCCCTCCTCCGCGAGGCGCGCCGAGCCGAACAGCCGCTTCGGGCCGAGCAGCGCCGCCGCGTCGACACCGCCGGACAGCGTCCGGCCGCCCGAGGACGCCGCGTTGTTGTGCGCCCGGCACAGCCGGGTGAGGGAGTCCAGCAGCACGACCACGTCCCGGCCGGTCTCGACCAGGCGCTTGGCCCGCTCGACGGCCAGTTCGGCGACGGCGATGTGCTGCCTGGGCGTGCGGTCGAAGGTCGAGGCGACGACCTCGCCCCGCACCGAGCGCCGCATGTCGGTGACCTCCTCCGGCCGTTCGTCCAGGAGCACCACCATCAGGTGGCACTCGGGGTGGTTGTCCGCGACGGCGTCGGCCAGCCGCCGCAGCAGCATCGTCTTGCCGGCCTTCGGCGGCGCCACGATCAGCCCGCGCTGGCCCTTGCCGACGGGGGCCAGCAGGTCCACGACACGGGTGGTCAGACCGCCCTGCGGGCACTCCAGGCGCAGCCGCTCGGACGGGTGGAGCGGGGTCAGGTCCGCGAAGTGCCGTCGCCCGCGGGCCAGGCCGGCGGGCAGCCCGCCGACCTGGTCGGCCCGTACGAGGGCGCGGGAGTGACCGGCCGTGGCCACGCCTTCGACGGCGTCGCCCTTGCGCAGCCCGTGCCGCCTGATCACCTCCGGCGGCACCGGGACGTCGTGCGGACCCTGCGCGTAACCGGCGGTGCGCAGGAAGCCGCGCCCGCCCTCGACGTCGAGGACCCCGGCGACGGCGACGAGCCGTTCGCCCGAGGGGGAGGAAGCGGGAGCGGGGG